>NZ_JAAROG010000016.1:0-142438 GCF_023093515.1 Aeromonas genomosp. paramedia | reverse complement strand
GCATCTTCCATCGCGCCATCGCTCAGGTTGTACCAATGCTGCATGCAGTGAATGCGTAGCATGGTTTCCAGCGGATAAGGTCGCCGGCCACTACCAGCCTTGGGGTAAAACGGCTCGATGACTTCCACCATGTTTTGCCATGGCAGAATCTGCTCCATGCGGGACAAGAAAATCTCTTTTCTGGTCTGACGGCGCTTACTGCTGAATTCACTGTCGGCGAAGGTAAGTTGATGACTCATGATGAACCCTGTTCCATGGCTCCAGATGACAAACATGATCTCATATCAGGGACTTGTTCGCACCTTCCTTAGGCATGAGAGCAAGAACGGTATTTATTGAATCCTGATTTCAATGGGTACTTTCCTGTTGTTTTGACTGTTCATCCTCGGGCTAAACAAGATAGAATCTGGTCCAAAATCGGGTTTGGGGCATCAATTGCCCAAGATGTGAGCAATGCAGGCTGACGGATGGCCTGGGTGTGCAATGTGATGCGACAACATTGCTAAACATCAATCAAAACAAGAAGCTGGAGGATATGATGACCAACAGCGCACACAATCAGGTTAAAAGCAGCGTGTTGGGAGCTGTAACTCAAGGGCGGTAGCGTAATTTATTGCAAACAGGAACGATTTTTACCTACTGCCACTTGGTTCTTGGTATTAGGTATGTGCCCAGCTAGTCAATGGACCGCCTATCAAATTATTGAATTTAACGTTCACCCCATCACTACAATCATATTTTTGCTCCAGAAATAATCTGGTGGCATACAGCAATTACTCCTTATAAAAATATTTATTTTTCATTTAGTTAGAATAAAATCAGGAACCTCTCAATGAAAATCCTTGTGACTGGCGGTGCCGGGTTTATCGGATCTGCGGTTGTTCGCCATATCATCCAACATACCCAAGACTCAGTGGTCAACCTCGACAAGCTGACCTACGCAGGTAATCTGGAGTCCTTGGCTGAGGTCTCAAGCAACGGTCACTATGTGTTCGAGCAGGTAGATATCTGCAACCGCGCCGAGCTGGATCGCGTCTTTGCCGCCCACCAACCCGATGCAGTGATGCACCTCGCTGCTGAAAGCCACGTCGATCGCTCCATCACCGGCCCTGCCGATTTCATCGAAACCAATATCGTCGGTACCTATATGTTGCTGGAAGCCGCCCGTGCCTATTGGAGCATGCTGGACGAGACGCGCAAGGCAGCGTTCCGCTTCCATCATATCTCCACCGACGAGGTGTATGGCGACCTGCCCCATCCCGATGAAGTTGCCCCCGGTGAGGCGTTGCCACTCTTCACCGAGACCACCCCTTATGCGCCCAGCAGCCCCTACTCTGCGTCCAAGGCCTCCAGCGACCATCTGGTGCGCGCCTGGCGTCGTACCTACGGTTTGCCGACCGTGGTCACCAACTGCTCTAACAACTACGGTCCCTATCACTTCCCCGAGAAGCTGATCCCGTTGGTGATCCTGAATGCACTGGATGGCAAGCCGCTGCCGGTTTATGGCAAGGGCGACCAGATCCGTGACTGGCTCTATGTGGAAGATCACGCTCGCGCGCTCTACAAGGTGGTGACCACTGGTGTGGTGGGGGAGACCTACAACATCGGTGGTCACAACGAGAAGCAGAACCTGGAGGTGGTGCATACCATCTGCGATCTGCTCGATGAGATGGTGCCGAAAGCAGGATCTTATCGTGATCAAATCACCTATGTGGCCGACCGCCCCGGTCACGACCGTCGTTATGCCATCGATGCCAGCAAGATGAGCGCTGAGCTGGATTGGCAACCACAAGAGACTTTCGAATCCGGCATTCGCAAAACCGTGCAGTGGTACCTGGAAAATCAGCAGTGGGTCGGTAACGTCAAGAGCGGTGCCTACCAATCTTGGATCGAGCAGAATTACGGGGAGCGTGCCTGATGAATATTTTGCTGTTTGGCAAAAACGGTCAGGTAGGCTGGGAGTTGCAGCGCTCACTCGCCCCATTGGGCCAGGTTACTGCGGTTGATTTTGATTCCACCGACTATTGCGGTGATTTCAGCAACCCGGCCGGCGTGGCGGAAACGGTGCGCCTGCTCAAGCCGGATGTGATAGTCAATGCCGCTGCCCATACTGCAGTCGACAAGGCGGAGAGCGAGCGGGAGTTTGCCAAGCTGCTCAACGCCACCAGCGTGGCTGCGATTGCCAAAGAAGCCGAAGTGCTGGGTGCCTGGCTGGTTCACTACTCCACCGACTATGTGTTCGATGGTAGCGGCGAGCGCCCCTGGGTGGAAACCGATGCAACGGCACCGCTCAACGTCTACGGTGAAACCAAGCTGGCGGGTGAGCAAGGCGCCGCGCTTTGCTCCCGTCATCTGATCTTCCGCACCAGTTGGGTCTATGCCGCCCGCGGCGCCAACTTTGCCAAGACCATGCTGCGCTTTGGCAAAGAACGTAGCGAGATGTCAGTCATCAATGACCAGTTCGGCGCCCCAACCGGTGCCGAGTTGCTGGCCGATTGCACCGCCCATGCACTCCGCGTGGCGCAGCGCAAACCCGAGGTTGCCGGGCTGTATCATCTGATTGCCTCCGGCACCACCACCTGGTTTGACTACGCCCAGCTGGTGTTTGCCAAAGCCAGAGAGGCCGGGGTTGAACTGGCTGTGACGCAGCTCAATGCGGTGCCGACCAGCGCCTTCCCGACCCCGGCCAAACGCCCCCATAACTCCCGTCTTGATACCGGCAAATTCCAGCGCACCTTCGATCTGGTGCTGCCGGACTGGACTGTCGGTGTAGAGCGGATGCTGACCGAGATTTTGGGTAAGTAAATCACTGGCCAGGGATGTATTGCATGCACCCATGGCTGGTAGGGATAAAACAGAAAGGTATGGCTTCTCGCCACTCTTCTTTTGCAATTCAAAAATAAGAAACAAGCATCATGACTAAACGCAAAGGCATTATTCTGGCTGGTGGCTCTGGCACCCGTCTCTACCCGGTCACCATGGCGGTGAGCAAGCAGTTGCTGCCTATCTATGACAAGCCGATGATCTACTATCCGCTCTGCACCCTGATGCTGGCCGGTATTCGCGATATTTTGATCATCAGCACGCCGCAAGATACCCCCCGCTTTGAGCAATTGCTGGGTGACGGCAGCCAGTGGGGTCTGAATTTGCAGTACAAGGTGCAGCCAAGTCCGGACGGGTTGGCACAAGCCTTTATTCTGGGTGAAGAGTTTATCGGGTCAGACCCCTGTGCGCTGGTGTTGGGGGACAACATCTTCTACGGCCACGACCTGCAGAAACAGTTGGCGGGCGCAGCGGCCAAAGAGAGCGGGGCCACCGTCTTTGCCTACCATGTGCACGACCCCGAGCGATATGGGGTGGTGGAATTTGATAAAGAGGGCACAGCTATCTCTCTGGAAGAGAAGCCACTGGAGCCCAAGAGCAACTATGCGGTGACCGGCCTCTATTTCTATGACCACAGCGTGGTAGACATCGCTAAGAGCTTGAAGCCGTCGCCCCGTGGTGAGCTGGAAATTACCGATGTGAACCGTATCTACCTGGAGCAAGGGAATCTGTCGGTGGCCATGATGGGCCGTGGTTATGCCTGGCTGGATACCGGTACCCATGAAAGCCTGATTGAAGCGAGCAACTTTATTCAAACTATCGAAACCCGTCAGGGGTTGAAGGTGGCGTGCCCGGAAGAGATTGCCTATCGCCAGAAGTTTATCAATGCCGACCAGGTTCGTGAACTTGCAGCGCCGTTGGCAAAGAATGCTTATGGACAATATCTGTTAAGAATGATTGCTAAGGCATGATGTGATATGGGGGAGGGAATATACTTCCCCCATAAAAATTGAATTAAGTGTGGATAGACAGATGAATGTAATCAAGACAGCAATTCCAGATGTGCTTATCTTTGAGCCAAAAGTATTTGGTGATGAGCGAGGTTTTTTCTTTGAAAGTTTCAACCACAAGTTGTTTGAAGAGGCTGTAGGGTATCCGGTGACTTTTGTGCAGGATAATCACTCCAAATCATCGAAAGGGGTGTTGCGTGGGTTGCACTATCAGTTGGCGCCCCATGCCCAGGGAAAGCTGGTGCGTTGTGTGGCAGGTGAAGTGTTTGATGTGGCGGTAGATATCCGTAAAAGCTCCCCGACCTTCGGCCAATGGGTTGGCGTACATCTTTCAGGGGAGAACAAGCGGCAACTGTGGATTCCGGAAGGGTTTGCGCATGGCTTCTTGACGTTGACTGATACAGCTGAATTTTTGTATAAAACTACAAATTATTACAATTTAGATTGTGATAGAGGAATTAAATGGGATGATAAGGATATATCGATACAATGGCCTGCAGAAAACTTAAACTTGAATTTATCGCATAAAGACATGAATCAACCTTGTATGAATAAAGCAACTCTATTTTGACGTAATGCTCAAGTCGGTTGAAACCAATATTATTGTGCGAACTATCGTTCATAAAATAACTTCAAATTAAATTGCCATGAGTTAGTTCTACTTTATATATAGGTATTATCACATGGCAAATAACATAAGATAGATGTAAATAGGTTTCGATATGAAAAAACACATTCCTGTCACACAGCCATTTTTACCAGATTTAAACGAGTTTATTCCCTACCTTGAGCAAATCTGGGATAACCGCTGGCTAACCAACAATGGCCCGTTCCATCAAGAACTAGAAGCCAAACTAGCCGAGTATCTTGGTGTTGAGTATGTCTCTTTATTTAATAATGCCACCATTGCACTCATTACCGCCTTGCAGGCGATGCGCATTCACGGTGAAGTGATTACCACACCTTATTCGTTTGTGGCAACCAGCCATTCGATCATGTGGAATGGCTTAGAGCCTGTGTTCGTTGATATTGATCCTACCACTTTTAATATTGATCCTGCCAAGATAGAAGCAGTGATTACCCCTCGCACCACCGCTATTATGCCGGTGCATTGCTACTCCAATCCTTGCGATGTAGAAGCCATTCAAAAAATTGCTGATAACTATGGCCTGAAAGTGATTTATGATGCGGCCCATGCCTTTGGTGTGAACTATAAAGGTGAGAGTTTACTTAAATGGGGCGACCTGTCGATTTTAAGTTTTCACGCCACCAAGGTATTCAATACCTTTGAAGGTGGGGCAATAATCAGCCCAGATGCCAAAACTAAGCAGCGCATTGATCGCTTAAAAAACTTTGGTATTGCAGATGAACTCACCGTAACTGCCCCAGGCATTAACGGAAAAATGAGTGAAATCAATGCGGCCTTTGGTTTAGTGCAGCTTAAACATATTGATCAGGCTATGGCGCAGCGCCAAGCAGTCGATGCGCGTTACCGTGCCGAGCTTGCCGATGTAACCGGCATTACCATGTATCAGCATGACAGCAATGCTAATAGCAACTTCTCTTATTTCCCTATTTTGGTTGAGGCCGAATATCCACTCAGTCGCGATGATCTATACGAAAAGCTCAAAGCCAATGGCATTTTATCGCGTCGTTATTTTTACCCGCTTATTAGCAATATGCCGATGTATCGGGGTTTGCTCAGTGCTGATACAGCACATTTGCCACAGGCCAATGCTTTGGCTGAAAAGGTACTATGTTTGCCGATTTACGCTGATCTTGATAAAGAAGCTATCAATATCATTGTTAAATTAATCTCAGGGAGAAATTAAAATGAAAACTATTTATGGCATATATGGTGCGGGTGGCTATGGCCGTGAAGTTTATCCATTGGTTAGAGAACAACTAAAAAATGCTAACATAGATAGTGAAATTTACTTTGTTGCTGACGAATCAGAAGAAAATCAAATAAATGGAATTGACGTCTTAAGCTTTGATGATTTTGAGATCATCAAAGCTGATGAAAAAAAAGTGACAATCGCTATTGCTGACTGGCATGTTAGGAAAAAACTTACAGAAAAATGCAAGGAGCATGGATTTAAGTTATTTGATGTTTTTGCAAATAACATTGTCAAAATGGATTTTGTCGATATTAAAGAAGGCTATATTTTAAGTCCGTTTACCTGCTTGACATCCAATATTTCAATAGGTAAATCATTCCATGCAAATATTTATAGTTACGTAGCCCATGACTGTAAAATTGGTGATTATGTTACATTTGCTCCTGGTGTCAAATGTAATGGCAATGTGATTATTGAGGATTATGCTTATATCGGTACTGGTGCGATCATTAAGCCTGGCAGTAAAAATAAGCCGTTGGTTATTGGTCAAGGAGCTGTTATTGGAATGGGCGCTGTTGTGACTAAAAGTGTAGCGCCTGGCGTAACGGTTTTTGGGAATCCAGCTAAACCGATAGGGAAAACAAAATGAAAATTGAAAACACAGATGTAACAAACACAGATGTTATTAATTTTTTTTCAGTTGGAATGACAGAGTCATACTCTCAAACAATAACTGATTCTGATATTAAATCGTTTTCAGGTATTAGTGGTGATAAGAATCCTGTACATATGAGTGATGAGTTTGCGTTAAACACACAATTCAAAAGGCGTATAGCTCATGGATTAATGTCAGCAAGTTATTTTTCTGCATTATTTGGTATGAAAATACCAGGGCCTGGTTGCGTATATCTCTCGCAGAGTTTAAAATTTCTAAAACCTGTTTATATTGGTGATACTGTTACAGCAAAAGTAAAAATTACAAAATTGAATAAAAGATCTCGACGCTTTACATTTGAAACTTGTTGTTATGTTGATGGTGTAGAAGTTATTGTTGGTGAAGCAGAAATATTTTTGCCTAAACTACAATAAAAATAATTTATGCGATAATTAGCTCCCTCTTTTAATTATATTATCAGGTCTGAGCCTGCATGAAGGCACCACGGTAGGTTCATTATCAATGATTACCAAAATTGCGGAGCCTTTGGTATTTATATGTGGGTCTGCGAAAAATAAAATATAGAGAAAAATATGCTGTATCTTGAAATGGAACTTATGGATAAAAATAGTGTATAGATTTTTGATATAAAATAACCTCAATACTGAGTAAGTGGCTGTTTTAAATTGCTTAAGTCATTGCAAGGTTATCAAGATGAGACGTTATTGAGCTCTGTAGGTAGTGTTTAATTTATACGTTATGATTATCTTTTGATACTAGTTCATAGTATGTTTTTAAATATACATATGAGTTAACATAACGTTTTTTAGGTATTTTTTTAAGCGTGGTGATTAAGTGGGCCATATAAAAAATGGACTAAAATGGAGTGCAATTGAAAAAATAGTATCACAGGGTGTACAGTTTCTTACATTGTTGATTTTGGCAAGGCTGCTTACTCCAAATACATTTGGTGTCATCGCCATGACATCAATTTTCATTTCAATTGCACAATTATTAATTGATGGAGGGTTTACCAGTGCGTTAATTCGCAAAGGTAAACCTTCCGAAGTTGAATATTCGACAGCATTTTATTTTAATATAGTGGTTGGTCTTTTTATATATATTATAATATATTTTTCCGCACCACTGATTTCATTTTTTTATCATGAGCCTATATTACAAGATGTTCTAAGAGTATTAGGTGGCGTCATTCTTGTTAATTCTTTGACCGTAGTTTATCGTGCAAAACTAAATGTAGCCCTAGATTTTAAATCTCAATCAAAGGTTACTGTATCTTCATCTTTAGCAAGTGGAGTAATCGGTGTTGCGTTGGCATACCATGGGTATGGTGTTTGGGCTCTAGTTGCACAATCTTTGTTTAACGCAATAATATCAATGTGTTTATATGTATATATATTTAAATGGCGGCCAATAAAAGCATTTGATGTTAATGAGTTTAAAGATATGTTTGGTTATGGCTACAAACTAATTTTATCCTCACTCATTGAAGTTATATATGCGAATAGTTTCATCGTTATAATTGGTAAGATATATTCATCTAGTCAGGTTGGATTGTTTTATCAAGCACAGAGATTAATTGAACTACCAACAAGTTCATTTATTGGCATCATACAAAGAGTTAATCTTCCTTTAATGAGTAAAGCTCATGATGCTACGGAAATAAATAAAATATTTAGTGACAGCATAATATTATCTACATTTATATTCACGCCTTTAGTCAGTATTCTTGTTGTTCTATCAGATGCATTTTTTTATTATGTATTGGGGCCCGCTTGGCTTGCTGCATCAAAATACTTAATAATATTGTGTGGTTGCTATGTTTTTTATCCTATACACGTATTTAACTTGAACCTGCTTCAGGTTAAAAAGCGTTCAGATATGTTTTTAAAGGCTGAAGTTATAAAAAAGATAATTGGAGTCTTGAGTATTATTTGCTCGTTTAAATTTGGAGTCATTGGTTTATGCATTGGAATGATGATATCTTCTATATTAAGCCTATTCGTTAATTGCTTTTATAGTGAGAAGGTCGGTGGGCTAACTACTATTCAACAGTTTAAACTAACGTATAAAATTTATCTTTCAAATTGTCTTTCGCTTATTATCGCACTATTTATTGCCTCATCATTTTTCCATGAAAATATAATCATTTCATCACTCGTTGGATTATTGTTGTTTTGCCTTTCTTGGCTATTGTGTTGCTGTACTTTTATGAAAGATGAATTTATTACAACCAGAAATAAATACATAAAAGCAATTTGATAAGGGCATGTAATGGCTACCAGATATGTTATTTTTTCGCCCTCCTATACTCCCAATGCTGGGGGGATAGTCGTATTACATAAACTATGCCACATTATTAATGAATGTGGTGGTAATGCAGTTTTATATCCTTGGTTTCCACAGTTCAAAATAACAAAAAAAGACATGTCAGGATGCGTCTCTTTGATGCGCAATACTATTGGCAGCTTATTTAGAAAATATAAAACTAACGTTGACTTTAATACACCCGTACACACTGGAAATGTGCTGTCGGACAATGATATTGTCATATATCCTGAAATTGTTTTTGGCAATCCTCTGAAAGCTACAAGAGTTATTCGTTGGTTGTTGAATAAGCCTGGATATTTCACCGGTGATATTTATTATGGACCCGGTGAGTTGTATTTCAAGTTTGATGATGGCTTAGTTGATGATTTTGCTTTCTATGGTTCAGAAATTTCATCTTCACCATTGAAAGTGATTCATATTCCAAGTGTTTATAATGATAACAACATCCACTCAGTAAGAAGTGGCGTTGCATATTCAATCCGAAAAGGGTCTGATAAGCCTCTGATCCACCATCCTAAGGATGCAATATTGATAGATGGAATGGATCATGCTGAAATAGCTAGAGTATTCAAGAGTGTTACATGCTTTATATCGTATGATTTATATTCTGCATATTCAACATTCGCTGTACTTTGCGGTTGTGATTCGGTGGTAATACCAGATGACTGTTTGAGCAAAACAGAGTGGTATCCAGATGAAAAAAATCGATATGGTATAGCATATGGCTTTGATGATATTGACTATGCAAGAGAAACAAGAAGATTAAAGCTTGATGTTATAAGAAATAATGATAAGAAGAATACAGATTCAGTGCTTAGTTTCATGAGTACAGCAGAAACATTTTTTTCAGAGAAATGATGGTTCGTTTAATAGGTTTTAAATAAAATGCAGAAAATTAAGATAAGAGAAGTCTTTTCATATTACTTGCCACAATTTCATGAAATCCCTGAAAATAATGAATGGTGGGGGAATGGATTCACTGAGTGGTCATTGCTGAAGTCTGCTGCAGCTTTGTTTTCAGGGCATGATATACCTAAAGTTGGAGAGCTTGGGTATTACTCTTTAGAGGATGTCTCTGTTGTTGAAAAGCAATACCAACTAGCGAAGCAGCATTCTATATCTACATTTGCATTTTGGCATTATTGGTTTGGTGATAATGAAAAATTACTACATAAGCCAGCTGAGTTAATATTGTCGAGTGATGTTGATGTCAAATTTTGTTTTGCTTGGGCTAATCATACTTGGTATAACAAGTCAAAGGGATTGCTATTGAAGAAACAGAGGTATGATTACGATATTAAAAAGCATTTTAATTATCTGCTGCCATTTTTTATGGATGATAGATATACTAAAATAGATAATAAGCCCGTATTTTTCATTTACAATCCTCGCGAGGCAACTAACTGTGCCTTGTTCATGGATACGTTTAATAAGATGGCAAAAGAGCATGGGTTTGATGGTTGCTTCTTTATCGCTGAAAACAGCGATGTTCATATTGCTGAATATTATGGGTTTGATAGGTTTTTAAATAGCTGTAATTTTATGAAGGGGCGTTCACTACAACAGAAAATTACTGACAAAATCAGGATTATTTTAAACAAAAAAATTCCAGTCTGCCTTAGAAAGTATGATTACAGTGAAAGAATGCAAAGGTTTTCTGCTAATGTAGATGTGGCACATAATGAAATACCGGTAGTATTTCCACGTTGGGACTCCTCAATCAGACATGGTCGACGTGGTGTGGTGTTGACTAACGCGACTCCTGCCGCGTTTGCAGCTCATCTTGATCAGTGCTTGCTAAAGACGGCTCATATTCCTGAGTCTGAAAGATTGATAATGATAAAGTCTTGGAATGAATGGGGAGAGGGTAATTATATTGAACCATGTCTGAAATATGAAAGAAAATTCCTTGAGATCGTTAAATCTAAAATTGAAATAATGTGATGAATTTAAATAGCAACGGTTTGAAAAAGAATAGAACTGTATATTTGTCATTGTACATAATTTCCAACATATATTTTACTATTTATTATTCGTTTAGTGGGTGGCTGGGTGGGGATTTTGCTGGGAATTATCCAGCTGTACCCGAAAGCCTATCCATGGCATTGTTTTTAATACTGATGTGCTGGGGGGCGTATGTATTAATATTCAAATCCTTTGAAGTAATGTCAACCTATAACGTCGCGACAGTAAACTCTAAGCGCCTTGATGTAATATTCTTTGCTCTGGCATTGACTCACCTCAACGGGCTTGTTAATGGTTATATATCACCCTCATCAGATATTGAACGTTCATTTTTCTATCTGATGTTCAATTATCTTTTATCCGTAGATACACTGCTGCTTATATATTTATTTTATTGCATAAAGTTCAGAAGCGTACTTTATTATATTAATCTAGTTATTACAATTATCATCTATTTGTATTCAGGGCGAACCGGGATTTTTATTTATCTACTGGCATTAATAAATTTAGCTGCGTTCTACGATAAGGGAAGGGTGAATCTTAGATTGAATTTCATCTTGATTGTGATCGCTTTTTCACTATTTCCTTTCGTGCGTTCCCTTAAGCACTACATGTTACTAACTGTCATCTCTGATGAGTTTAGAAATATGTCATTTTTCGATGGCTTTATAGCTTTTTGGGGAAAGAATGATTTTTATGTAACATATATAAAATATTTTAATGAGACTGTAGAGCGCTTTCAACATGTATCAAATATCAGCTTTATATTTGATAACTCGAACGGTGTTAACAGGTTTCTCTCTGGATATGATTTTAGTTTGATGTATCCAACAACTCAAAGGATTTTTGAAAACCTCATTGGCTTACCGAATACGCCATACCAGTTTTATAAGCTCATTGGAAGCTATGTTAGTGGTGGGGAGACCTTTGATTGGAATGTTCCTGTGGGGGTGCCTGGATTAATTTTTATTGATGATGTGTCATTTGTTCTATATTTTTTTATATCCATATTACTTCTCTTCGCGGCAGTCATTTTATCCAAAACTATCGATCGTAATGGTGCTGTATTAGAACTATCTTTTTTGTCCATGGTACTTTTCATTCTACATGGCTGGATTAATGAATTCATGTCGTATGTTATGTCATTAGCTGTTTTTCTGTTATTAATTATTTTTATAAGAAGTTGCAACCATCTCAATAAAAGTTGATGAGTAACTTATACTAAGTTTCATATGTTTAAATAAACCTATACTTTAATTATTAGGTGCATTAATGAGGAAGCGTGTTTTAATTTATCTTGATAGTATGCAGCCTGCTGGTGGCATTGAGCGAGTAGTCGCAACATTGGCTAACGTTCTCTGTATTGATAATGAAGTTACTATTTTGGTGAAAGATAGACCATCATCTTTTTATGTTATTGATGATCGAATAAAGTTTGATTCAATTAATTCTGCACTTGTTTTTGATATGAGTAGTAGAATTAAACGAGCTAAAAGAATTTTAGGGAATATTATTGATTCAATACGTAAGTTACATTTTTACTTTAAAGATCATGATTATGATTGTGTATATGTTACAACCCCTCGCTCATATTTAGAGTGCCTTTTGGTCTTAAAGAGTGGGCGGGATATTATAGCATCAGAGCATGGAGCAAGAAGTAATTACAATGTTGTGTATAGAGCAATAAAATTAGCGTATAAGTTATCTAGGGCATATGTATTACCGACTACAGATGATTATAATTTTTTTGCATCTAATGGTTTTCCTGCCATACATATACCGCATCTGCGTCCCCCACTAAAGTACAAAAAAACAGATACAGCCCAAAAAACTGTTATTAACATAGGTCGTTTTACTCCAGATAAAAGACAAATCTTATTAATAAAACTCTGGGCTGACATTATTAAAAATAATATACAACTCAAAGATTGGGTTCTTTTATTGGTTGGGACTGGGGAATTGCAAAATGATATAAATTCAATTATATCTGAGCTAAATATATGTGATAATGTTCAAATAGTCCCCCCGCAAATAAATGTTGATGAGCTTTACACTAAAGCATCAATATTTGCTCTTACTTCGAGTAGTGAAGGCTTCGGAATGGTCGTTTTAGAGGCATTATCATTTGGATTGCCAGTTATATCTTTTGATTGTCCTTCTGGCCCTAAAGACATAATAAGTCATGAAGTGGATGGTTTCTTAGTCGAGATGGATAATTTCACTTTGTATCAAAAAAGATTGACAGAGTTAATGTTATGCAATGATTTGAGGGCGGCAATGTCAGAAAATGGCTTTGTTAAGGGGCAGCAGTGGAATGAATCTAATATAATAGATAAATGGAGAGGTTTGCTCTAACATGCTTTCAATTATTGTCCCTGTATATAACTCCTCAAAAACGATACTTCAATGTTTAAATTCCATAATTAATCAAACCTCGTTCAGATTAGTTAGTGAAATTATCATAATTAACGATGGGTCAACAGATAACTCTGACTTGCTAATCAGGGAGTTTATGGGGGAAAATACCAGCGTTAATTTTAAATATATTTACAAAGAGAATGGAGGAGTCTCAAGCGCGAGAAACTTAGGAATTAATATTTCCTGCGGAATTTGGATTGCTTTTATCGATTCTGATGATATTTGGCTTCCTAATAAATTATCAGAACAATTTAAAGTAATTAACTCATCCCCGTTTAACATTGATTTTATTGGTTGTGCGAGAAATGATGAAATGCTGACTCTTTATGGTAAAAAAATCACCTCTTTGCATAAGGCTACGTTACATCAACTATTGATTAAGATGTTTCCACAGACATCAACTGCAATTGTAAAGAAAACGCTTTTGAACAAAGTTGGTTATTATGATGAGTCAATGTCACATGCTGAGGATGGTGATTTGTGGCTCAGGTTGTGTGATGCTGGTGATTTTTATTATATGCCTCAGTCATTAGTTATCACAGGTGGAGGCAAAAATAATTATGGAGAGTCTGGTCTCTCAAGCAATCTATCTGCCATGCATAAAGGAACTATATATACAATAAATAAATTACACAAAAGCAAAAGATTATCAAATGTCGCTGCTTTTATGTTTAAAGTATTTTATTACGTTAAACATATTAGAAGAACCATTATTGTAATTTCACGGCGATTTTAACTATGCTATTTAAAATAAAGTGGATGCTAAGCGCATTATTTTTATCGCTTTTTTTTAAAAAGATAAAGTTTCCTACATATATTGCGTTCCCAATTTTTTTTATGGGGTTACATAAGGTATCAATAGGAAAGCGTGTACGAATATTCCCTGGTTCAAGAATCGAGGTTCATGGTGATGGTGAAATAATAATTGAGGATAATGTTGCAATAGGCCAATCATTTCACATAACATCAGCATCAAGACTAGTTATCGGTAGTGGCACAGTTATATTGGCTAGGGTTTTTGTAACAAATATAGATCATGAATATGACAAAATTGATACGCCAGTGTTAGAGCAGAATAATAAAATATCAGATACTAGTATTGGTAAGAATTGCTATATCGGAATTGGGGCAGCCATCCAAGCTGGAACCAAACTTGGTGATAATGTTATTGTTGGTTCAAATAGTGTTGTTCGAGGATCGTTTCCATCTTATTGTGTGATTGTTGGTGCTCCTGCAAGAATTATAAAAAGATATGATCATCAACTTGGTATCTGGAGACGCACGGATTCTCATGGTACCTTTATTCAAGAATTAAAATAGGTAATAAAAATGACGGGACATGTATTAATTACTGGTGGTGCAGGGTTTATTGGTTCTAATTTGGCATTGAAGCTGGTTGCATCTGGTTTCTCAGTAACTGTTTTGGATAATTTATCCCCGCAAATTCATGGCGATGATCCAGAGTTATCGCCTCTCTATTGTGCTATTAAAGATAAAGTTACTTTTATCAAAGGCACTGTTGAGTCAAGAGAGGATTGGTTAAGGGCATTGGTAGGGGTAGATATAGTCGTACACCTGGCAGCTGAGACTGGCACAGGGCAATCGATGTATCAAATCAAGCGCTATAGTGATGTCAATATTGGTGGTAGCGCGATATTTCTCGACTTATTAGCTAATCAAAAGCACAGCATTAAAAGAATGATAATTGCTTCTTCACGCTCTATCTATGGAGAGGGTAAGTACCAGTGTAAAGAACATGGCATTGTATATCCGACTGCGCGTGATGATGCAGCTATGCTGCAAGGGGACTTCAATGTCAAGTGTCCTTTATGCAATACGGATGTAGAATTGTTGGCGACAGATGAAAAAAGTAAAATTCATCCCTCATCTATTTATGGTGTCACCAAGCAAGTTCAAGAACAGATGTTTTTAATCACCGGTAAGAGCTTGGGTATTGATACAGTTGCACTGCGCTTTCAAAATGTATACGGAGCAGGACAGTCACTGTCTAACCCGTATACTGGTATTTTGTCAATATTTTCTACACGAATAAAGAATGGAAATGATATTAATATTTTCGAAGATGGTAAAGAGAGCCGAGACTTTGTCTACATTGATGATGTAGTCAACTCCATTATTTTAGCGATACAAAGTGATAAGGCTGCAGGTAAGGCCTACAACGTAGGCGCAGGTATATGCACGGATGTACTCACAGTCGCTACAACCCTTAAAGATATCTATCAGAGTGATTCCAAGATTAACGTCAGTGGTAATTACCGTGTTGGTGATATTCGTCACAACTATGCTGATTTGACTAGGGTTCAAAGGGACCTTGGGTTTGCGCCACGCATCAACTTTGAGCTGGGAATGAAGATGTTTACCAGTTGGGTTAATTTGCAGGATGTGCAAAGTGACCGTTATGAGCAATCCATAGATGAAATGAAAAAGAAAGGCTTATATAAATAATGCTATTCTCATGTTGTGCCTTGGATATCTTAATAATCAAGGCACTTCTCTTGGTATTGGTAGATAACATGAACGATTTGGCTGGTAAAAAAGTTCTTTTTATATGTCCGCGTTTTTTTGGATATGAATATGAAATTAAGAGTGGCTTGGCAAAATTAGGTGCTCAAGTTGACTATTATGATGAGAGGCCATTTAATTCCTCTATTGCAAAGATATTGAATAGGCTTAACTTTAAAACTGTAATTAAGAAGAGTATTTCGGATTATTATTTTGATATTTTACAAAATGCAGTAGCCGTGGATTATGACTACCTCTTGGTGGTGGCTCCGGAAACGATTACTGCTGATTTTATAAATGGTCTAAAGTTAAACAATACAAGAATAAAGACAGTTTTATATCTTTGGGACTCAATAAAAAATAAAAAAAACGCTTCCGATTTGATAGAGTATTTCGATAAAGTTGTTACCTTCGATAAAGTTGATGCTTTAATGGACTCCAGGATTAGTTTTTTGCCATTATTTTATGTAGATGCATATGCTAAAAGTGTAAATGAACCTAAAGATTGCCCCTATCAGTTTTCATTTATCGGAACGGCTCATAGTGGTAGATATAATCTAGTAACAACCATTGCAGATAGTCTGGGGATGAAAAAAGTAAGCAACTATTTATTTTTCTATTCTCCTAGTAGGTTATTGTTTATTCTAAAGAAAATATTTACTAATGAGCTAAATGGAATTTCTCTTAGAGACATATCTTTTAAATCAATGACATCAGAAGAAATAATATCTGTATTGGCTGATACAAAAGTTGTGATTGATATAGAGCATCCCAATCAGAATGGATTAACGATGCGAACCATTGAAATGGTAGGGATGCAAAAAAAATTAATTACTACTAACCGGAATGTTATGGAGTATGATTTCTACAACCCTAATAATATACTCGTAGTTGATAGAGAAAACCCCCATATAGATATTTCTTTTATGCATTCTGAATATCATGATATTGACGATGCAATTCGTGAAAAATATAGCTTGTCATCATGGCTGATTAATTTGCTATCATTAAAATAAGATAATAGCTTCTTATCGTAGGGGGATTTATGATCTTGTTGACCGGGGCAACTGGATTTGTTGGAAGGGCAATTCTTAAAAATTTAATTAAAAACATGAGGTTTTCTGTTCGAACTTTTGGACGTTCCCTACCATTTTCTGAGCCTGATCTAACTCAGCATGTATATGGAAATCTTGATGCCGATGCTGACTATACAGGTGCATTACTCGGTTCGGATGTTGTAATTCATTGTGCCGCTATGGCCCATGTTCATAAAGATTCTACAGATAAAAAGAGTGAGTTTAATAGAGTTAATTGTGCTGCGACTATAAAGTTAGCCAAGCAGGCCGTAGAACAAGGTGTTAAACGATTTATATTTATTAGTTCAATTGGGGTGAATGGTGGGCATAATCAGCAAAGAGCATTTCGTTTTGATGATATCTCCCAGCCTTGGGATGAATACACGCAATCAAAATATGCCGCTGAATTAGGGTTACAGCAACTCGCTAAAGAAACTGGACTAGAAGTGGTCATCATTCGCCCGCCGTTAGTGTATGGTGCTAATGCACCCGGTAACTTTGGTAAATTGGTTCAAGCAGTGAAGGCGGGTAAGTGGTTACCGCTTGGAGCAATTCATAATCAGCGAAGTTTTGTCGCACTTGATAACCTGGTCGATCTGATCATTACCTGTGTCACCCACCCTCATGCTACCAATCAGACCTTTTTGGTTAGTGATGATCAGGATGTATCAACCACTCAGTTACTTGAGAAGATGAGCCGTGCTGTGGGTAAATCTCCACGATTATTGCCGGTGCCAATGAGCTGGTTACGATTGGCAGGAAAGCTAACGGGTAAGCAGGCTGTGATTGATCGGTTGTGTGGTAATCTGCAGGTCGATATCAGCCACACCAAAACAATATTGGGTTGGCAGCCACCGATATCGCTGGAAGAAGGAATTAAACGCTGTTTTATTGAGGATAAAGAAGGATGTTGATTAGAACGCTTGATTTTTTTGCAGCATTTTGGGGCTTGTTATTGCTTTGGCCTATTTTGTTGGTCGTCACCTTGATCGGCCTGTTTGATACCGGCTCGCCAATTTTTATACAAGAACGTGTCGGACGACGTAAGAAACCGTTTAGGTTGATTAAATTTCGTACCATGTCGGTCGATACCCAGTCGGTGGCGAGCCACTTGGCGAATACAAGTTCGATCACCAAGCTAGGGGCCTTTTTACGCAAGACTAAAATTGATGAACTTCCACAACTGATTAATGTGCTTAAAGGTGAGATGAGCTTGGTTGGGCCGCGACCTAATCTTTTTAATCAGGAGGAGCTGATCAGAGAGCGTGATGCCTTGGGAGTTTATGAGGTGTTACCCGGGATTACCGGCTTGGCACAGGTACAAAATATCGATATGTCGACTCCTGCATTGCTTGCCAAAACAGATCGGCAGATGATCGATACCCTAACCTTAACTAGCTACTTTCGTTATATCATCATGACGGCAACCGGCAGCGGAGCTGGCGATGCGGTTGGATCGAAATAGTATTACGCCGAGTTACTTCACCTTATCTTTCTTACCGTTATTAACGAGATGGTGCCACTATGTTGACCTCTTTCTTGGCTATCCCCCGTGTTTATAAACGGGGGATTAGCATATGTGCTGATTTGCTATTGCTAACTTTGGCATTCTGGGGCGGTTATTGGGTGCGATTGGATGCCAATATTCCGTTACAGAGTGTGTTGCACTGGCAAATGCTGGGGTTGTTGCTGCCAATCACTATAGTCATATTTATGCGCTTGGGGCTGTATCGTGCGGTCTTACGCTATGTCGGTTTCAAGGTGTTGTGGACTGTGTCACTTGGCGTTCTACTTTCCACCATGTCTTTGGTCATGCTGGCGTTTTTTATGGAAGTGCCACTTCCCAGAACGGTATCGGTTATCTATTTTGCTTTTTCGGTGTTGCTGATTGGCGGTGTGCGGCTGTTTTTCCGGGCGCTGGTACATCGTAGTGGTCAGCAACGGGTAGCGGTTCTGATTTACGGTGCTGGATCTTCCGGGCGGCAGTTACAACTGGCGTTGAATCAAGGGCAGGAGTACCTGCCAGTGGCATTTGTCGATGATGATCCCGCTTTGGTTAAAACTGTGATCCAGGGAGTGAACGTTTACAGTACTGACGCTATCGAGGCGTTGATCGAACGCTTTGATATTAAAAAAATCTTGTTGGCCATGCCGAGTGCTTCGCGTAGTGT
Source organism: Aeromonas genomosp. paramedia (assembly GCF_023093515.1). Lineage (NCBI taxonomy): Bacteria > Pseudomonadati > Pseudomonadota > Gammaproteobacteria > Aeromonadales > Aeromonadaceae > Aeromonas > Aeromonas genomosp. paramedia. The sequence goes on along the minus strand of NZ_JAAROG010000016.1, from coordinate 123,607 downwards.
AAGGCAAGCTGTGATCAATCGACTGGAACAATGCCCATGTCAGGTTCTCTCTATCCCTGGTATGGCCGATCTGGTTGAGGGGCATGCTCATATCGATGAGCTTAAAGAGGTCAGCATTGAGGATTTGTTGGGGCGTGATGCGGTTGCCCCGATCCCTGAGCTGATCAACGCCAATATATCTGGCAAGCGGGTGATGGTGACGGGGGCGGGCGGTTCTATCGGCTCTGAATTGTGTCGTCAGATAATTCGTTGTAAGCCCGCGAAACTGGTGCTGTTTGAGCTGTCTGAATATGGTTTGTATGCCATTGATAAAGAGCTGCAAGAAATCATTCAGCAAGAAGGGTTGCAGGTTGAGATCGTGCCATTGCTGGGGTCGGTGCAGCGGCAACATCGTTTGCAAGCGGTGCTGAGCACCTTCCAGATCCAGACGGTTTACCATGCTGCGGCTTACAAGCATGTACCCCTTGTTGAATACAACGTTGTTGAAGGGGTGCGCAATAATGTGTTTGGCACCCTTTACTGTGCACAGGCAGCCATCAGAGCAAAGGTTGAAACCTTTGTGTTGATTTCGACTGATAAAGCGGTGCGTCCCACTAACACCATGGGCACCACCAAGCGATTGGCCGAACTAGTGCTACAATCGTTGGCTGCCGCGCAGCGGCAAACCCGTTTTTGTATGGTGCGTTTTGGTAATGTACTGGGCTCATCTGGTTCTGTTGTGCCACTGTTTCGTAAGCAGATCCGCGATGGTGGTCCCTTGACCCTGACTCACCCCGATATCATTCGTTATTTCATGACCATTCCTGAGGCGTCACAGCTGGTGATCCAGGCTGGAGCCATGGGGCAGGGGGGGGATGTGTTTGTGTTGGATATGGGGGAGCCGGTCAAGATCATTGATTTGGCGCACCGGATGATCCGCTTGAGTGGCCTTAAGCTCAAGAGCGACAAGCACCCCACTGGTGATATTGAGGTGAAGATCACCGGCTTGCGCCCCGGTGAGAAGCTGTTTGAAGAACTGCTTATTGGTGAGCAGGTTGAGGGCACAGCCCACCCCCGGATCATGAAAGCCTCTGAGTTAATGCTGCCATGGCCACAACTGCGGGCGTTTTTGGCCGAGCTCGATAGCGCGTGTTTCCGCTTTGATCATGAACAGATTCGTAGTCTGCTGTTAAGTATGCCGACCGGTTTTAATCCGACCGACGGAATCTGCGATCTGGTATGGCAGGCAAAAAACACTTTGCAGCATGAACCGCACTTAACAATGGTCGATGAGATTGATTTCTTAAATTCAGAAACTCATCAACCAGCTCATTAATATCCTTGGCCGGAAGACATCTATTCCGAATGTCTGCGAAAGGTTAGCGGGATGTAATGACAAAGGACTGTGAAGGGTATCTCCCTTACCTATAAAATCAGACCTGTTGGCTTGACAACTCGAACCTCAGGGCTAGCTGATAAAAGTGATCACCGGCACCATCTTCGATGTGGCAGTCGATCTGCGCGAGGGTAGTACGACTTATGGTCAATGGGTTGGCGTGCAGCTCTCGGCGGAAGACGGGGGGCTGTGGATCCCTCCCGGGTTTGCCCACGGCTTCTATGTACAGAGCGAATGGGCCCATGTGCTGTATAAATGTACCGACTATTATGTTCCCGAGCTGGAGGCATCTCTCAACTGGTCGGATCCGACGCTGGCTATTGCGTGGCCCCTCATGGACAATGTGCCATTAATCTTGTCTGACAAAGACCGTCACGCCCCTTTCTGGAAGTAACTTCATCATCTTTAGAGCTCAGTATGAACAAACAGGTATTCGATAATTCTGGCAAACAGTTACCTCAGGGTTGGCAAGCATCCGCCGGCGACGAGATAGATATGCGCGAGCTGATCCTGGTGTTATGGCGCCAGAAGCTCCTGATCCTGCTGGTCGCAGGTGTATTTGCCGCAGCAGGTATCGCTTATGCCCTTGTGGCACCTCAGGTCTGGGTCAGTCAGGCCGAGATCAAGCAGCCCACCCTCAAGGAGATGGAATCGCTCGAACTCAACATCAACCAGCTGATTAACGCTCAGATACCGGCGACCGCCTTCACCGCCTTTGACAAGAAGGCGCTCTACGGTGATTTCGTCAACAACTTCAACAGCTTCAATAACAAGCGTCAGTTCCTGATGGAGAAAGGGTATCTGGACGCCGAGGCGGCGCAGTCCGGAGTAACGGACGCGAAAGGCAAGCGACTGTTGCTAAAGTCGATGACCGAAGGGATCAGCGCCAAGGCCCCGGACAAACAGCGCGAAGATGTCACCCTCTCCTTCGCCGCAGGCACGGCGGCCGAGGCCAAGGAGCGTCTGGAGCAATACATCGCTTTCATACAGATGCAGGAGTCGGCGGCCAAGGGCAAGGAGCTAGACACCATCTGGCAGAACCGGATCAAGACGCTGCAGACCCAGTTCGAGAGTGCCAAAATAGATACCCTCAAGCAGTTGCAAGACGATATCCTGCGTACCGAGTACGGTCTTCGCATCGCCCAGGTGGCCGGACTGGAGGCGCCGGTGCAGAACCTGCAGGAGCAGGGCAGCCTGCCCATCGATCTGGGGGCTCGCGCCTTGGCCGAAAAGCTCAAGATCCTCAAGGAGATCAAGAACCCCGAGTTCATGAACCCAGGGATCGGCGATCTGCGCCTGCAACTGAGCAGCTTGCAGGCCATCAAGCTCGAGGAGCTGCCCTTCCAGTCCTTCGCCTATCTGGCTTCGCCGAGTGAACCCCTGAGCCGTGATAAGCCCAAGCGTTCCTTGGTCGTGGTCCTGGCTACACTGCTCGGCGGCATGCTGGGCGTGGGCATAGTGCTGGTGCGTCATGCGTTTCGCAGGCCAGAGCCGGCATGATGGCAAGGAAGTGAACAGGGGGGCGGTTGCCCCCTTTTACGTATTGGACGCTTGGTGACGACACCATGGAAATGACGCTGCAGGGATCAGGGACGATGAGGACAACAACAGGGATCTTTGGCTTGGTCAGCATCCTCTACTGGCTGCTGGGCATGCACTTTTTCATGCACAACCCGGGCGGGGCCGGGCTCTACCTGCCCTTCAACGCCTGGGGCTGGATCTTCGCGAGCCTGGTGATGGCGCTGGGACTGTGGCAGGTCACCCTCAACCAGCGGCTGGTGGTCTCGCCGCTGCTGACGGTCCTGTGGCTGGGGGCCTTGCTGCTGCTGTTGCCCATGGCTTATCCGGGCTTCGAGCTCAAGGACTATGCCATCCCCCGTCTGCTGGGGCTGTTTGCCGGTCTGCTGTTTCTCGCTTGCCTCTATCAGTGGCGACTGGACCGTCAGATGCGGGATCGCTTGCTCTACCTGCTGCTGGGGGCGGTCGCCATAGAGGCGATGCTCGGCCTGGTGCAATACTACCTGCTGGTGCCGGGCAACTGGATTGGCTATGACACCAGGACCAATCGCCCCTATGGCATCTTCCAGCAACCCAATGTGATGGCAAGCTTTATGGCAACCGGGCTTGCCCTGGCGATATGGCTTCAGATGCGAGGGCACGCCAACCCCTGGCTCAAGGTGCTGCGTCATGCCGTGATCCTGGCGACCGCCTTGCTGCTGGTGGTGCTGCAGTCCAGGGTGGGCCAGCTGGGAGGCGCCTTGGCCCTGATCCTGTTGCTGCCGCAGTTGCATCGCGAGCGACAACTGGGCCGGGTGCTGGGACTGGTTGGGCTGGGCATAGCGCTCGGGCTGGCTTCCCAGTACTGGATGGTTGGCGCCAAACGGGGGCTGGAGATGTATCAGTCCGGCGGCATGAGATCCATCTACTGGCCCTATGCCGCCAGGCTGATTGCCGAGGCGCCCTGGACCGGCTGGGGCTATGGCAGTTTCGAGTCCGTGTTCCTCCAGCATTACATGGCGGACAAGGCGCTCAATCCCGCCATGGCGCAGATCGAGTACAACCTGGATCACCCCCACAACGAGTTTCTCTACTGGGCGGTGGAGGGGGGACTGGCCCCCATGCTCGGCATGGCGCTGATGGGCGGGGCCCTGCTGTGGCGACTGGGTCGGGCTGGCTGGGTCAGAGGGACTGCCTTGCTGGCCCTGGTGATCCCCATACTGCTGCACACCCAGACCGAGTATCCCTTCTACCATGCCATCGCCCTGTGGTGGGCGCTGCTGCTGCTCATCCATGTGCTGGATGCGGAAGTGGAGGAGGGGGGGACCGCTGGCCATGCCAACTGGCGGGAGCATGTCTATCGCCCCTGGCTCTTGCTGCGTTTCCTGGCCATTGGCATTCCCCTGATCGTCGTTCCCTTCATGCTGACTGCCCTGCATACCGCCTGGGTGGTGACCAAGTATGAGCGCGGCGGCTACAAGCAGCCTGCGCTCTTGCTCGACATCGTCAACCCCATGGCCTGGCTGACCCGGGTGGAGTTCGACGTCAATGCGGTGCGCCTGATGGTGGGTTTGCAGGCCAACAACAAGGCGGAGCTGGAGGCCTATCTCGACTGGGGGCAGGCGTTCGTGCGCCATACCCCCAGGGCCAACATCTACGCCAACATGGTGATCGCCCTCAATGCGCTGGGACGGACCGAAGAGGCCAGCCGCCTGCGCACCCAGGCGCTGATGCTCTATCCGGGTGAGCCCTTGCTCACCGCCTCGGCGGCCAAGTCGGTCGCTTCGACCCTGGAGCCCAAGCCCTCCTCATGAGTGGGCCGGGCGCCGCTTCTCCTTCTCCCATCACGGCCGCCCTGCGGCCGTGATCATTTCCACCTCAGGCAAGCTCACAGTCAGGATCGGCGGTGTAGTCTCCCGAATGGGGATGGCGGGGCCGCGCAGGCGCGGTGCCGGCGCCATCGGGTCTCAGTCGTCATCGGAGTCGACATAGTGAAGAAGATTGCATCCATCATTACCAGCCTGCTCATCCTGATGGGCACACCGGCCCTCGCAGGCACCAGCGCCCAGGTGGAATACGGCACAGTGCAAGAGAGCCGCATCCTGACCCAGGAGGTGGCGCCCCAGCAGGGCGGAACCCGGCCACTTCGTACCATAGGGGCCGCCGCCCTGGGGGCAGCCGTCGGCAGTCAATTTGGCGGTGGCTCTGGCCAGACCGTCGCCACCACTGTGGGGGCAGTGGCGGGGGCCGAGGCTTCCCGTCGCCGTCAGGGCAACCAGCAGAGCGTGCAGGGCAAGCAGACGGTCGAGCTGCTGATCAAGACCGAGGCAGGCAAACTGCTCAACGTCGTGCAGGATCAGGATCCCGCGCTCACCTTCAACAAGGGGGACAAGGTGCGCATCCTGACCACGGGAACGGATACCCGGGTCGACAAGTCCGTCTAGGCGCTGCCTGGTGCTGGCTTCCTGGCGGTATGGTGTTGCCCCCTGGTCGTGGCCGGGTTGTACGATGTTTCATCAAGGGTTTCATCGGCTCGCAAAAATGCGGTTCCGTGCTGGACGGCGAGAGCGCCTTGGCTAAGATAACGGCCTTAACGTTTGGCAATGGAGGTTGACGTGGAGATAGTACTAGGCCCATTAGAGGCTCGCGTGATCGGCTGCCTGATAGAGAAAGAGATCTGCACGCCGGATCAGTACCCTCTCTCTCTCAATGCACTGGTCAATGCCTGCAACCAGAAGAGCAATCGTGAACCCGTGCTCGAGCTCGCCGAGCTGGATATCCGCGCCGTCATCGACGAGCTGATCCGCCGCCGCCTGGTGGTCAACACCGCTGGCTTCAATGCCCGGGTGCCCCGCTATCAGCACCGTTTCTGCAACACCGAGTTCGGCGAACTGAAGTTCAGTGCCCAGGAGCTCGGCATTATCTGCGAGCTCCTGCTGCGGGGCCCCCAGACCCCGGGTGAGCTGCGTTCGCGCACCAACCGGCTGTGCAGCTTCGACGATGTGACCGAGGTGGATGCGGTGTTGGCCGCGCTGGTCGAGCGGGGACCCTATGTGGTCAAGCTGCCCCGGGAGCCGGGCAAGCGGGAATCCCGCTATGCCCACCTGTTTGGCGGCGAAATCGATCTGGAAGCCCTGGCCGAGGCCGCTCCCGCCAGCAGCTATGCCTCTCCTACCGCAGATCGCCTGAGCCAGCTGGAAGAGGAAGTGGAGCGCCTCAAGTCGCAGTTGCAGGCTCTGGAAGCCCGTCTGACGCACTTGGAAGGCTGAATCCGGCGAGTTTGCTTACCCCATCAAGAGGCGCTGCGGCGCCTTTTTTCATGCCCTGCTGGCCGCCGCAGAAGAGGGGCTGCCCGGCCCCCAGCCCCCGCTTTTATGAGCCTGACCGCTTTTTTTGTACTAATTCGCGGTTAAGGGTCGAGCCGCCGCCGCTTTCCCGTTAAAATTCCGCCTTTGCACCTGCCCGCGAGTTCTGATGTCAGCCTTCACCCTCTCTTCGGATTGCCATGCCCTGCTCAGCGAGCTGCAACTGCAGCGCGCCGCCAGTACCCGTTATTTGCAAGACACGCTGTACCCACAGCGATCGCCCGGGCAGGCGCTGACGGAGATGCTTAACCAGTTGCAGCAGCAAGGGCTGATACGGCTGCGCACCGAGCAGCAGTGGAGTCTGACGGCGGAGGGCACCCTGACCCTGATCCTGGCGGTGCGGGGAGGGGCCTGCCCCATGCCGGACTGGACGCGGGTCCCCTCGGTCACCGGCCAGGAGATGGCACAAGGAGTGGTGCGCGAACTCTGCCTGGGGGAGGCGGGGCAGATCCCCGCCTACTACCAGAGCGCGGATCTCTTGAGCCTGCTGGACCTGCCCGATGCCCACCGCCTGCTGCCGGGCTCAAGCCCTGCCTGGCAACAGCTGCTGCTGGAACATTTCGCCCTGCAGACCCTGCTTGATGCCGAGCCTGACGCGTGCTGCCCGCTGGCGTCCGTGACCGTGGCCTGCGCCCCGGCGTTGGCAAGCCGCCTCGAGGCGCTGGCCAGCGAGTGGGACTGGCTCTGCGGCCCGCTGGCCGGCGAGGTGACCACTCACTGGCCGGCTCTGCAACAACTGGCGGAGCAGGGAGATGAGCAGCCCCTGGCGGAGCGGTTGCTCGGCGCGCTGGGGCAGTGGCAGGCCGTGGCGGCGCACGAGCCCTGGCCCAGGATGTTCAGCGCCCTGCTCTGGCTTGGCTGGCTGCAGCAGGCCGATCCCGTGCTCGCCAGCGAGCAGCGCAAGAAGTGGCAGCGCAGCCTTGGCAACCATTTCCCCCTGCTTTCGGATCTGCTGGGACAGTGGGCCGGTGATCGTCACGGTCAGGCGATAGGCCTGTTCGATACCCTGCAACTGCCGCTGGAGGAGCTCCACTGGGGCTACCTCTGGCTGGATCTCTGCGCCCTCGCGCGCCACGGCGAGCAGAGCCCCCAGGTGGCCATACTGCACAAGTGGGATCTCTCCCATGTGCTGGAGGCCGAGCCCCGCCATCGCCTGATGGCCTTCTGCCAGGATCTGTTGCGCCTCTTGCTGGGGGAGGGGGCCGAGTGCCCCCCGTTGCAGCAACTGCGTGCCACCGCGGCTCCCGAGGCGGCCAGCGACGCCGAGGATGAGGACAAGACCCCCGCCTCGGCCAGCTGGCTCAACTGGTTGCAGGGGCTGGGGCGCTCCAGCGGCGTGCGCAAGGCGCAGGAGCGGCTGGTATGGCTGCTCCATGCGGAAGGGCCCGAGCTCGAGTGCAAGATCCAGAAGCAGAGCACCAAGGGGGAGTGGACCGCCGGGCGCCGGGTCGATCCTGCCCTGCTCTCCACCCAGTATGCCGCCCTGCTCGACGAGGCGGACTGGGCCCTGGTGCGCACCCTGCCACGGGGCATGAGCAAGCTGCCCCGTGACGCCTGGGCCCCCCTGGCCAGCCATCCGCGCCTGTTCAACGCCAAGGGGCAGAAGCTGCAACTGGCCATCAGCGCCCCCTTGCTGCAGGTGGTCGCCACCGAGCAGGGCATGAGCGCCGTTTTGAGCCCGGCCGCCGCGGCGCGCGGGGCGCACATAGTGCCCCTGGCCCAGGATCTGTGGCAGCTCATCCTGACCCCGCAGGCGCTGCTGGACAGACTGCCTGCGCTGGAATCCATTCCGCTGCTGCCGGACGAAGGGCTCGCCGAGCTGCAACGCACCCTGGACGACATTCCCGAGCTGCCCTGGCACAGCCAGGTCGAGGGGCTCGGTGGCAATGCCGAGCTGACCCCCTGGCCCGGAGTGCCCTCGGTCCAGCTGGACTGGCAGGATGGTCAGCTGGTGGTCCAGCTGGTGACCCGGGAGGGGGAGCTGCCGCCGTTGCCCCTTGGCAAGGGGGAGGCCATAGTGCGCCAGGGCGTCAGGGACTATCACTACTGGCAACGGGATCTGGCCGCCGAGAAGGCCGAGGCCCAGTTGCTGCGCAACCAGTTGCCCATCGGCCTGCCGGGCAACGAATGGAAGCTGGACGGTGAGCAGGCACTGACCCTGGTCAATGCGCTGCCCGAGCTGGTGGACGCCGGAGTGGTCGTTCACTGGCATCAGGACAGCGCCCGTCTCAAGAGCCTCGACGAGGCGGCCCTGAGCCTGCGTATCGAGCGTCGCCAGGACTGGTTCCAGGTGGAGGGGGCGCTGGCGCTGGACGAGCACCAGATCCTCGACTTGCGCCTCATCCTGCGCCAGCTGACCCCGGGTCAGCGCACCGTTCAGCTCGACGAGAAGACCAGTCTGATGCTGAGCGACAAGCTGGTGGAGCGCCTCACCATGCTGGGGGCCATGCTGGATACCGAGCAGCGCATCAACAACAAGCTGGCCTACCCCCTGGCCCGCCTGCTGTCGGCGGTGACCACGGCCGGGGATGATGCCTGGCACTCCCTGCAGCAGGAGTGGCAGCAGGAGGTGGAGTGTGCCCCCGAGCTCCTGACGGCGCTGCGGGACTATCAGAAGGAGGGGGTGCGCTGGATGGCGACCCTGGCCCACCATGGCTTCGGTGCCTGTCTCGCCGATGACATGGGCCTTGGCAAGACGCTGCAGGCGCTCATGGTGCTGCGCATGCGCCAGCACCTCGGCCCCGCCCTGGTGGTGGTGCCCAAGTCCGTGGTCACCAACTGGCAGGAGGAGGTGACGCGGTTCGCCCCCGAGCTGGAGGTGGTGGTGTTCGAGAATCCCGCGGAGCGGGAGACCCTGATCCAGGAGGCCAAAGCGGGCCAGATCATCCTGGTCAACTACGGCATGCTCGGCAGCCTGGCCCAGTCCCTCAAGTCCCGCCGCTGGGCGAGCATGGTGCTGGACGAGGCGCAGCAGATCAAGAATGCCGGCACCCAGCGTGCCAAGCTGCTGTTCCAGCTCGAGGGGGATTTTCGCCTTGCCCTCTCCGGCACCCCCATCGAGAACCACCTGGGCGAGCTGTGGAGCCTGTTCACCTTCATCAATCCGGGCCTGCTCGGCAGCCTCGGCGAGTTCAAGCGCCGCTTCGGCAAGGCGGTGAAGGATCCCCAGCACATGGCGCTGCTGCGGGCGGTGATCAGCCCCTTCATCCTGCGCCGCCTCAAGCAGCAGGTACTGACCGAGCTGCCGGACAAGACCGAGATCATCCACCACATCAGCCTCTCCCCCGAGGAGCGTCAGCTCTACGAGGCGACCCGGCGCGAGGTGGTGCAGCAGGTGCAGAGCGCCGATGGCCGCGCCCTGATGCACGTGCTGAGCGGCCTGACCCGCTTGCGGCGGCTCTGCTGCTCCCCCGAGCTGGTGATGCCGGAGTGGTCCCAGACCAGCAGCAAGCTGGACGAGGCCATGGCGCTGCTGGAGGAAGCCATCGATGGCGGGCACAGGGTGCTGGTGTTCAGCCAGTTCGTCGATCTGCTGAGCCTGCTGCGAGCCCGCATCGAGCAGCGGCAATGGGACTACTGCTACCTGGACGGCGGCTGCTCCGCCAAGTCCCGTCAGGAGTCCATACTGCGTTTTCGTCATGAACCGGTTCCCCTGTTCCTCATCAGCCTCAAGGCCGGGGGCACAGGCCTCAACCTGACCCAGGCCGATACCGTGCTGCACCTGGATCCCTGGTGGAACCCGGCGGTGGAGGATCAGGCGAGCGATCGGGCCCACCGCATGGGCCAGACCCAGCCGGTGACCGTCTATCGACTGGTGTGCGAGCAGACGGTGGAGGAGAAGATAGTGGCGCTGCACGACGAGAAGCGGGCCCTGGCCGATGGCCTCTTGAGCGGCCAGTCCGAGGTGCGCGGTCTGGATGTGGAGAGCCTGCGGGCGCTGCTGATGGGCTAGGCGCGGCTCTGCCTGCCTGGGTGCGAGAGGGGGATGGTCCTGGTGGCCATCCCCCTCTCTGCTTCAGGGACTCATGATCCGGCTCTGGCCAGGAGGCGCTAGCCCTGATAACGATAGAGGTGCAGCCGCTCTATGATGGCTTCGCCGCCAATCTTGCGATCCCGCCGCGCCTGGCGCAGCTTGGGCGGATAGTGGCCGAGGTGGGTGACGGCGGGTTGGGTATCCGAGCAGAGCAGCAGGGGCAGGCTCGCCTTGAGTTGCTGCTTGCGCGGCTCCCTGTCCTGCCAGAGCAGGTTGATCATGGGATGGGTCTTGACCGGCCGGCGGATCCGCAGCTGCGCATCCGCCGGCAGGCGGCGGATGTCGTACACCTCCTGATCCACCATCTTGCTCCACTCCTCGTTGCTGGAGAGCGCCGGCACATAGCGGCGGCTGCGCTCCAGCATCTCCAGCACCTGCTCGCGACTGAGGCGGCTGATGCTCTGCTTGTCGGCCCAGGTGAAGCCGAGGGAATGCAGCTCTCCGGTGAGCAGGGTCAGCTTGCGATAGACCTGCAGGGTGATGACCCCGGGCAGTGCACCGTGCACCAGTTCGAACTTATCGTCCCGCCCGCCGGCGGCCTGCACCAGCGCCTTGAAGGCGAGCTTGTGGCCGTTGATCTCGTCGAGCAGCGGCTGCAACAGGGGGGCGCTGGCGGCGGGGAAGCGCAACCAGCCAGGCAGGCGGTGAGTCGCCTTGGTAGAGCAGCCGGGGCGGGCGCTGTGATCCTGAAAGGCGGCCAGGGTGGCGGCCAGCGCCTCCTCCCCCGAGAGATAGCCCACCTCTATGGCCTCGATGGGATCGTGCTCTTCCCCTTGCGGCACGGCGGGCAGGGGATAGACATGGGCCTCCAGCAACTCGAGCTGGCCGAGCTGTCTGGCGAGACGGGCAAGGGCGTCTTCCAGTTCGTCCATCTGTTGACGCAGGGCGGCGGTGGGGGTAAAGGTGTCCATCGGCATATCCTGTCTGTTCCCCCAATTCGTTGCCCGAAAGGTGACGATCAGGGGGCATGATTAAAGTACTGTATAAATAACCATACCAGTATGACGGGAAGGCGCCAAGTGCCGCCTTTCAAGCGCCGTCCGGGGGTGGCAGCCCTGGTCGCCTTCCAAGGGTTGCCTGTCTGTATCATCCTGTTAAATAACGATCTTTAAGTGATCCAACGATTAACAATTGGCGCCTGGGCCGAGGTAACCGCGTCCTGCCTGGCACTCGGGCTCTGCATAGCTAACGTGGGAAACTGCATAGTTAGAAGCCGATGATGCAGGAGAAAATGCTGTTGGGCAGAGGGAGGGAATGTCTTGTTAATATTTTACATATAAATCAATGTTTTGTGTTTCACCCCATGGCGAGATCAGCCATTACTTTTACTAATCCCATGTATCAAAATTCGTCAATTGAGGCACCTCCTCGCCCTGACTAAGCTTTGCGCATCAAATCCGAGCCTTGCGCAGAACTAGAGAGAGGAGCCATATCATGGCCAACATGACTTATACCGAAGCCGGTTACCAGGATTCCAGCGAATCGAATCTGGTTGCTCGCGTCAAGATGACCGTCCTGACCTGGCTGGAACGCAGCCGCAGCCGTCGCCAGCTCTCCGAGCTGCCCGCCTACCTGCTCAAGGACATCGGTCTGAACGAAGCTGACCGCTATCAAGAGACCACCAAGCCGTTCTGGCGTGGTTGATCAGCCGGGCATGGATGCCTCGTTTTCTTTCTGATCTGAACGGCTCTGCCTGATGCTCTTCGCCCCCAGACGGGCCTGATTTTTCCCCTGTTGCCGCTTCCTGTTTTTCCCCTTGTCTGTTTTTCCTTCTGTTTGCCCCCAGTGGCATGAATTGTCATCATCCCTCGCCAACTTTGTATCCTTACTGTTTGAATTTGTTTAAAAACTGATTTTAAGCCCGGCTGCCTTGCGTATAATCCGGCCATGGCATTCCAGACAAGAGGGTGAGATGGATGATTCCCCAGCATGACTTTTTGGCCCTGACCCGCCGCCACGAGTGGCAGCTCGAGCCCTTTGCCTTCGACCTGGCCAACGGCACCCGGGTGAGCGTGTGGGACACCGGCGTGCTCTGCCTGGAGCCCGCGCCTGGGTTGCCTGGCGGGCGCAAGGACATAGTGCTCTCCTGCGGCATTCACGGTAACGAGACTGCCCCCATCGAGATCTGCAACCAGCTGCTGACCCGGCTGCTCAGCGGGGAGCTTCAGGCCCGCCACCGGGTGCTCTTCCTCTTTGGCAACCCTGCCGCCATGAACCAGGGGGCGCGCGAGGTGGAGGAGAACATGAACCGGCTCTTCAGTGGTGCCCACAGCAAGGGGGAGGGGCTGTGCAATCGGGAACGCATTCGCGCCATGCGCCTGGAGCAGTATGTGAGCCGCTTCTTCGCCGATCCCGCCCGGCCCCGTTATCACTACGATCTGCACACAGCCATTCGCGGCTCCCGTCACGAGAAGTTTGCGGTCTATCCCTTCCCCCACGAGCGGCCGCACTGCAAGGAGCAGGTGCAGTTCCTCGGGGCCTGCGGGGTGCGCACCATACTGCTCTCGAGCGGCCCGACCACCACCTTCAGCTATTACAGCTCGCACCAGCATGGCGCCCATGCCTTCACGGTGGAGCTAGGCAAGGTGCGCCCCTTTGGCGAGAACGACATGACCCGCTTCATCGAGGCGCGTCAGGCGCTGCAGGAGCTGGTGACCCAGGATGAGGTGGCGCTAGAGCCCTGGCGGGCGGATGACTTCACGATTTTTGCCATCGAACGGGTGATCAACAAGCAAACAGCCGAGTTTCGTTTCCTGTTTGCCAGCGACGTGGACAATTTCACCGAATTTCCCCAGGGGTTTGTGCTGGCGGAAGACGGGGATCGCCAGTACAGGGTAGAGAAAGCGCGGGAGGCGGTGGTCTTCCCCAATGCCAACGTGGCCATCGGCCAGCGGACCATGCTGCTGGTGGTGCCAACCCGCCTGTGGTCGTGATCTGAGCCCCTCTTTTCACACCAACCCTGCGCCCCTGGCGGCGTGGCCAGGATGGACGTGATCCCGAACTCGCCCTGACAGGGAGCCCGAAAGGGCTCCCTTCTTCGTTTCTGCTCGCCGAAAATCTCATCTTCTTTCTGAAATTAAAGAAGTTTCTACTGGTCTTACCTGAATGAATCACGTTGCCCTTTGCTTAACATCTTATTTACATTCTAAGGGTCACCTCATGGTGGTGACGCTGACAACGGCAAGGAGCCAGTTATGACCCATGTCGACATCCCCTTCCTTCGTTACCTCGATGAGGAGGGGCGCCCGGTCGCGACACTGCCGACCTGGCTGGACAAGGCGATGCTGCACACCTTCTACCGCAACATGGTGATGGTGCGCAGTTACGACAAGAAAGCGATAGCACTGCAGCGAACCGGCAAGCTCGGCACCTTTCCCTCCCACCTGGGGGCGGAAGCGGTGGGGATCGGGGTCGGTCTCGCCATGCGGCCGGAGGATGTCTATGTGCCCTATTACCGGGACATGCCCACCCTCTATGTGCGGGGCGTGCCCATGGAGCAGAACCTGCAATATTGGGGCGGAGATGAAAGGGGCAGTGTCTTCTACAAGGCCGATGGCGAGTTGTCGGAAGACTTGCCCATCTGCGTCCCCATCGCCACCCAGATCACCCATGCCGCCGGCATAGCGGCCGCCTTCAAGCTGCGCAACCAGCCCAGGGTCGCCGTGGTGACCATAGGGGATGGCGGCACCTCCAAGGGGGATTTTCTCGAGGGGCTCAACTGTGCCGGCGTCTGGCACCTCCCCATGGTGATCATCATCAACAACAACCAGTGGGCCATCTCGGTACCACGCAAGCTGCAGTCGAGCGCGCCTACTTTGGCTCAGAAGGGCATAGGGGCCGGGGTGCGCAGCCTGCAGGTCGATGGCAACGACGTGGTGGCCGTCTATGAGGCGACCCGTGCCGCCGTGGAGCGGGCACGCAGCGGCAAGGGGCCGACGCTGATCGAAGCCGTCAGCTACCGGCTCGGGGATCACACCACGGCCGACGACGCGACCCGCTATCGCGAGGCCGCCGAGGTGGAAGCCGCCTGGGCCAAGGAGCCGGTCAAGCGGCTGCGCCAGTTCATGTTTGAGCAGGGCTGGTGGGACGAGCACCAGGAGCAGGCGCTGCTGGCGGAGGCGGGCCGGGAGGTCGAGCGTGCCGTCGCCGCCTATGAAGGCATGGCGCCGCAGGCGCCGGAAACCCTGCTCGATTACCAGTTTGCCGAGCTGCCGCGGGAGTATCGTGCCCAGCGTCAGCGCATCATCGCCAAGGGCATGCAGCAGCGCGGCGGGGAGACACACCATGAGTGACATGACACTGCTCGAAGCGATCCACCTGACATTGCATCACGAGATGGTTTTGGGTCTGGGGAGGCTGCATGAGTGAAATAACGCTGCTCGAAGAGATCCACCTGACATTGCATCACGAGATGGTTTTGGGTTCGGGGAGGCTGCATGAGTGAAATAACGCTGCTCGAAGCGATCAATCTGGCGCTGCATCACGAGATGGAGCACGACCCCGATGTGGTGGTGCTGGGTGAGGATGTGGGGGTCAACGGCGGGGTGTTTCGCGCCACAGTGGGGCTGCGCGACAAGTTCGGGTTCAAGCGGGTGATAGACACACCGCTGGCGGAGGGGTTGATCGCCGGGGTGGCGGTCGGCATGGCGACCCAGGGACTCAAACCCGTGGCCGAATTCCAGTTCCAGGGCTTCATCTTCCCCGGCATGGAGCAGATCATCTGCCAGGCGGCACGGATGCGAAACCGTACCCGTGGCCGGCTCTCCTGTCCCATCGTCTACCGCTCCCCCTATGGCGCCGGCATCCATTCGCCCGAGCACCACAGCGAGAGCGTCGAAGCTCTGTTTGCCCATATTCCGGGTCTGAGGGTCGTCATCCCCTCCAGCCCGAGACGGGCATATGGCCTGTTGCTGTCGGCCATTCGCGACCCGGATCCCGTGATGTTCTTCGAGCCTGACCGCATCTACCGCTCCATGAAGTCGGACGTGGTGGATGACGGCGTCGGCCTGCCGCTGGATGTCTGCTTCACCCTGAGGCCCGGACGGGATCTCACCGTGGTTGCGTGGGGGGCCTGCATCCAGGAGGTGATGCGAGCCGCCGCCCTGCTGGCGGAGCAGGACATCCAGTGCGAGGTGCTGGATCTCGCCACCATCAAGCCCCTGGACATGGAGAGCATCCTGGCCTCGGTGCGCAAGACCGGGCGTCTGCTGGTGGTGCACGAGGCCTGTGGCAGCTTCGGGGTCGGTGCCGAAATCGTGGCGCGGGTCACCGAGGAGGCGTTGACCTCCCTCAAGGCGCCGCCAAAGCGCCTCACCGGGGTGGATGCCGCCGTCCCCTACTATCGCAACGAGGAGTATTACCTCATCACCGAGCAGGATATCGCGGATGCGGCTCACCAACTGATGGAGAACAAGTGGCTATGACGTCTCTCAACTGTTGGCGCCCAGGCGCCCGAGCAAGGAAGAGCCATGAAGTCGGTCAATCTTTGGTGATGTTCCCGCGGATGGAGAACTGGTCATGAAATTTTTCAAATTACCGGATCTGGGCGAAGGCTTGGCCGAGGCCGAGATAGTCGAATGGAAGGTCAGTGCCGGCGATACCGTGAGTGTCGATCAGGTGCTGCTATCGGTGGAAACCGCCAAGGCGCTGGTGGATGTGCCCTCGCCGGTGGCGGGGGTGATCGCCAGGCTGTGCGGCCAGGAGGGAGACATACTCCACATCGGTGCTCCCCTGGTGGAATTCGAGGGGGGGGAGGACGACGGTACTGTGGTGGGTAAGGTCAGCGCCCATCAACGGCACATCGAGGATCACTTCGTGGTGGGAGCCATGGCGCCCGGTGGCGCCCTGGTGCAGGCCATGCCGGCGGTACGTCTGCTGGCGCAAAAACTGGGGCTGGACATCGACAGGCTCAAGGGCACTGGCAGCGCCGGCATGGTGACCGAGCAGGACGTGCAGAGCGCCTTCGAAGCGCTGCAGAGCAGCGGCAACGAGTTCCTCAAGGGCTCGCGCCGGGCCATGGCCAAGGCGATGGAGCACTCCCATCAGACTGTGGTGCCGGTCAGCATCACCGACGAGGTGGACCTGCGTCACTGGCGGGCAGACGAAGACGTGACGGTGCGCCTCATCAAGGCCATCGGGGTGGCGTGTCGTGCCGAGCCCTCCATGAATGCCTGGTTTGACGGGGATACCCTGTCAAGACGGCTGTTCAGGGAGGTCAACGTGGCCATCGCCGTCGACTCCAAGCACGGGCTCTATGTGCCGGTGATGGAGAACGTGGCCGAGCGGGAGCGGGCGGACATACGTCACGGACTGGATCGGATTATCGCCGACGTGAAGGCGCGCGCCGTGCCGCGGGAGATGCTGCAGGGGGCGACCATCACCCTCACCAACTTCGGTGCCATCGCAGGCCGCTATGCCAGCCCTATCGTCACGCCACCCCAGGTGGCCATCATAGGGGCGGGCAAATTGTTCGAAAAAGTGGTCTTCATCCATGGGGAGGCGCGGCCGGTCCGGGCACTGCCCTTGTCGATGACCTTTGACCACAGAGCCTGTACCGGCGGGGAGGCTGCGCGCTTCCTCAAAGCCCTGGTTCAGGCACTGGAAGCGGCTGATGCGTAAGTGATTGCACCCTGCCCCCGGCGGGGTGCAAATTTGGTTGCGTAATCGACAAAGGCACGTATAATCTAAACCAGCTTGAAAGGGCGTTAGTTATGTCAATGAATATGATGTTTTGCATCTTTTCCTGTTGTTCATAAGTTAATCCCGTTTTTGAGCTTTATCCGCTGAAAAGCATAAGTAATTATTTTGAATACAGGTTAAAGATATGTCTAACATGATCACCGGTACCGTTAAGTTTTTCAACGAAACCAAAGGTTTTGGCTTCATCCAGCAAGAAAACGGCCCGGACGTTTTCGTTCACTTCAGCGCTATCAGCGGTAACGGTTTCCGTACCCTGGCTGAAGGTCAGCGCGTACAGTTCTCTGTGACCCAAGGTCAGAAAGGCCCGCAGGCTGAGAACGTAACTGCTCTGTAATTCTTACAGAATTTAAGAAAGCCGTGGTACCTCTGGTGCCACGGCTTTTTGTTTTATGGCATATTCATAAACCACCTTTGCCAATGACCATCATCATGCTCCCATCACTCTTGTTGACCGTGGTGCTTGCCAATACTCCTGTGCCGGATCCCGCGGCCAGCGAGGCCGTGACCGTGTGCCAGCAATTCGTGCAGGTCCGTTTGGGCAAGGCAGAGCAGCCCGAGGAGATCAAGGCGCAGCCTGTCCCGAAGCGGGCAGGGGAGTGGCTGATCGATGGCAAGGTAAAAGGACCCGAAGGTCCTTTGTTGTTTGCTTGTCTGCTGCGGCAGGGAAAGCGCTGGGAATTGCTCAACTTCTCGCTCTGGGCGCCGCAGGAACTCAATTCGGCTTGAGTGCCACCAGCAGGTGCTGAAGATGCTCCAGCATGGTCATGCCGAAGGGGGTCAGATAGCCGCCATCAACGGCACTGATCATGCCTTGGCTGTGCAGGCGCTGCGCCGCCAGGCACAACTCTTCAGACATGTCGCTGCGTAACTTGATCCCCAGACTCATGTTGGCCGGATCAAAGCATGCCAGTATTTTCAGCTCATTCACAAAATCGTCAGAAACCTGGTCGATCCCACTCATGGATGCACTCCTTACGCTAAAGATGTATGCAAACTAGCATTCCCGGTTTGACTTTAGTGGGCGCTGGCTCAAAGTATTGGGCTTTGTCTGGGCCGGCTGTGCCCGAACGCTGCTTTTTTGGCCGGAAGCCTCACGCCCCAGCTGGCTGGACGAGCAGAGTCCGCGTGCCGCTAAACATGGTAGAATGGTCCCTCTTTTGTCCCCCTGGCCAGGTATGAACCCAGGTCTTCCAGCTCAAGGCGCGTCTCATGATCACTGTCACTCTGGTATCTCTGCTGCACACCCTAGGTCCCCGCTTTCCTGTTTATGCTCCGTCCTTGTTGCTTCCCTTGCTCGATGAGCATCAGGGGGATCTCTGGCTGCCTTCCATCAAGGGGGCGGATGTTGCCGCCCTGCGTCAGCATGGCAAGGGGGGCGGGGCCCAGACCCTGGCCCCTCTGGCGGCGGGGTGGTGCGATTTCGGGACCGGCGGCGAGGGGGATACTCCCGAGCTGGATGCGCTGGCGAGTTACGACGAAGAGATGCTGGACAACCTGCTGATGTACTGGCACAACCCTGGCAAGATCAACAGCCCGATCACCGATAACCTGTTCGAGCTGCGTCGCGAGGTGGTGGATGAAGCCCATGGCACCGGGCTGGCGACCGCCTGGCAGCAGCAGCAACAGGCGCGCTTCGAGCAGATCATGCAAGGTGTGCAGGCCGGGCGGGATCAGCTCTGTTTCGTCGAGGTGGAGTCCGCCTACTGGCTGCGCCAGCGTTTCTGCGAGACGGCGGAGATCACCCTGGTGACCCCGGCGCTGGGCTGAGATCGCCGAAACAGGGGCGACCGAGCACTCTTGCTGGACAAGGCGCCAGCAAGATGTGAACATGTCGCCCTTTATTGAATGAGAGACTTGACCAATGAGCTATGAACTTAGCGACACCGAGCGCAATGCCGCGCTGCAACTGAACGCCGACTACCGCTTTGATCACTTCATCAGCAAGCTGGTCGAGCACGAAGAGCTGTTTGTTCTGACCGACGAGCACGGCGTCATGATGCTGACCACCGAAGACGAAGACTGCATCCCGGTCTGGCCGCATCCGGAATACGCCAAGGCGTGGGCCGAAGGCGAGTGGGCAGACTGCAAGCCGCAATCCATCACCCTCAAGGTGTGGCTGGATCGCTGGGTCGATGGCATGGAGCAGGACGAACTCTGCGTGGCCGTGTTCCCGACCCCGGAACAGGAAGGCATAGTGCTGGATCCGGCCGACGTGGCCGACGCCATCGCGCAAAAGCAGGCCAAGCGCGGCTAAGTCCCGCCCAGGCGCTGCCGCCACAAAAAAGACCCCGCCACAGTGCGGGGTCTTTTGTTTGCGCCGAGCGAGAGCGTAGAGAGGGCTCAGGGCTGTTGATAGCGGGTGTCGATCAGGGTGACGGGAGGGAAGGTCTTGCCCTGCTTGATGGCGGCTTTCGTCTCCGCTTTCAGCTGCTCGTCAATCCAGAGCAGGCCGCCGAAGCTGTAGCCCGAGTTGGCGCCATCCAGGGGCCAGTAGAGCAGATCGCTCTGGGGGGTTGCCGGAATCTTGGGCAGTTTTACCCAGCGCCAGGCGCCAGCCCGGGTATAGGGGACCTGATAGGCGGGGACGAAGCTGGCCAGCTCATAGAGCCGCTGCTGGATCTGCCGTGAGAGCTCGGCCTTCTTGCCGAAGTCGAAGGCCTTGTCGTATTGCTCCACCAGGGCCGAGATGGCGTCGTCATCGAGGTTCATGATGTTGTTGGTCTGGGGCTTGTTGGCGTTGACCTTGTGGAAGTGCTCCCAGTAGGCGGGATAGCGGCCACTGCTCCAGGCCATCCAGGCGCTCTGGTGCTTCTTCTCCAACATGGATTTGAAGCCGGCTGAGGCATCCATCAGGTTCAGCTCCAGATTGAGACCCGCCTTCTTCGCCTCTTCCCGCAGCAGGGTCAGGCGCTGGGCATGCTCGGCCGTGGTGTAGGTGATGCTGAGGGAGAGGGGCTGGCCCTTGTCGTTTTGCAAGATGCCATCCGGCCCCGTCTTGGTGAAGCCCGCCTTGGCGAAGTAGTCCCGTGCGAGCCTGGGATCGAAGGGGCGTGCCTTGATGTCGGTGTTGGTAAAAGCCCCCTGGCCCGAGCCGTAGCTGTTGAGGCGCTGGTAGTCTCCCCGCAGCAGGGTGGCGATCATCTTGTCGAGGGCGAGGGCATACTGGATGCCGAGCCGCACATTGATATCCTTGAGCAGCGGGTCTGCGGTGTTGAGGTAAAGCCCCATGGGGGACTGCGGGGTCTGGTTGTAGAACCAGAGCCGCTCGATATACCCCTTCTCGAATTCCGCTGTCTTGCTCTTGTCGTGCCACCAGTTGGGCATGACCAGCGGGAAGGTGTCGAGATCGCCGCGCAGGAAGTGCTGCCAGGCGATGTTCTGATCCCTGAGCACCTTGATCTCTATCCGGTCCGGGTTGAAGCGGTGCTGGAAGTAGCGCTCCTCGTCACCCCACCAATCCTTGACCCGGTTGAAGGTGACCGACTTGCCCTTCTTCAGCTCGCCAATCTGGTAGGCGCCGGTGACCGGCAGCACCTTCCAGTTGTACTCCTTGACCCAGTTGGCCGTGAGCTTGATGGCATGGCTCGGCTCCGGGCTGAACGGCAGGGATTCCAGCAAATCCTCCCGGCTCTTCTCGGTGCCGCTGGTGATGGCGAGGGTGTGATCGTCGAACCTGGTGACCTCGCTTATCTGGGTGCTGTAGTAGTTGTTGTACCAGGGATCATTGATCTCCTTGCTGCGCATCATCTTGAGGGTAAAGAGCCAGTCATCGGCGGTGACGGGCTGGCCGTCCGACCAGCGCGCCTTGGGGTTGAGGCGAAAATAGAGGGTCTTGTGGTCGGCGCCGAAGGCCCATGCGCTGGCCAGCATGGGAATGGGATTGCCGGTCACCGGATGGGTGGCGAGCAGGGGCAGATTGGTTTCGCGGACGTAACCGGCGAAGCCGCCGTTGGAGTCGGGCCCGTACTTGCGCAAGGTGAGCGGGAAGCTCGACATGAAGTCACGGAAGGTGCCGCCCCGTTTGGCCTCTGGATCGGCATAGACGGGGTCTGTGTCGTTGCTCTCCCACTTGAGATCCGCCGGCAGGGTGGCGCTCCAGCCGAAGGCGCTCCAGCAGAGGGGGAGCATCATGGCTGCGGCCCGCATGACACGGGGCAAAGCGGGGATGACCGAGGGTGAACTGTGCAGCATGTCCTTGCTCTCCTGATGGTTGGCGTCCTGCCGGGTCAAGCTGTGGGGCCCGTGAGGGCCTGTCTCATCATGGGAAGTTTCCCCATCGAGGTCAATGCTCGGCTTGTGCCTTGAACAGCCTCATTTTTCCGCCCAGCAGATGGACCACGAAGCCGAGCAGCACCAGGCCGGATCCCAGCCACTGCAGGGACGTGGGGTGCTCATCGAGCAGCAGGGCGGCCGCCACCATGCCGACGCAGGGCACCAGCAGGGAGAGTGGCGCCACCTGGGCCACCGGATAGCGCATCAGCAGCCGCCCCCAGAGGCCGTAGCCAAGCCAGGTGGCGACCAGCGAGAGATAGAGCACGCACAAGAGCCCCTGCCAGCTGAAGTTGAGCAGGCTGGTGGCAATGGCATCGGGCCCCTCGAACAACCAGGAGAGCGCGAAGAAGGGCAGTATGGGCACCAGGCCGCCCCAGGCGATAAGGCTTGGCAGAGCTGTCTGGTAACGCAGCCCAATCTGGCGATTGATGACGTTGCCAAGGCCCCAGCAGGCGGCGGCGCACAGGGTCAGCACGAAGCCGAGCAGGGTCAGGTTGCCTTCGCCATGGGTGGCGATGAGATAGAGACCGGCCCCCGCCAGCGGCAGCGCTACCCAGTGGTGAGGCTGCCAGCGCTCCCCCAGCCAGATCATGGCGAACAGCAGGGTGAACACCACCTGGGATTGCAGCACCAGGGAGGCCATGCCCGCTGGCATGCCGAACTTCATGGCGCAGAACAGGAAGGCGAACTGCCCCAGGCTGATGGCGCCGCCATAGGCCAGCAGCCAGCGCCAGGGCATGGCCGGCCTGGGCACCAGCAAGATGGCGGGGAAGACAACGCCGACGAAGCGCAGCGCCCCCAGCAGCAGCGGCGGTATGCCCTCCAGCCCCCATTTGATCGCCACGAAGTTGAGTCCCCAGCAGAGAATGACCAGGGCGGCCAGACACTTGTCCTTGGCTTGCATACAGCGTCCTTGTGTGAGAGGCAGGGCCATCAGATGGCGCCGGAAGGAAACGAGCATACCCTCGACAGGGTGGCTGGCGTCAAGTCGCAAGCGGGGGGAGGGTGGGGCGGGTCCAGGCGGAGAGCCGCAATGACAGGTTCAGGCGGTGACGCAGTGCAGGGTGATCCCCTTGGCCGCGATAGCTGCCCGCATGGGGGCGGGCAGGGCATCGTCGGTGACCAGCACGCCGATCTGGCCCGGGGCACCCAGCTGGCTGGGGTGGATGGCGCCAAACTTGCTGCTGTCGGTAATGACCACATTGGTCACCCCCTTGGCCAGCACGCTGTTGACCACGTCGGCCCGCATCATGTCGCGGCCAGTAAAGCCCACTTCGGGGTGAAAACCGTCGACCCCGATGAAGGCCTTGGAGAAGTGCACCTGCTCGATACACAGGCGCGTCAGCGGCCCCACCACGCTTTCGCTCTGATGCTGGAACAGGCCGCCGAGCAGCACCACCTGGGCCGGGGTGTCCTTGAGCAGATGGGCGATATAGCTGCTGATGGTGATGATGGTGACCCGCTTGTGCAGGGCAAGGTGGCGCGCCAGCATGGCGTTGGCGCTGCCCCCTTCGATAAAGACCGTCTCGCCATCTTCCACCAGCTGGGCGGCCCGCTCGGCGAGGCGCTCCTTGAGCAGGTAGTTGATGTTCATCCGGGCATCCGGATCATCGGTCTCCAGCGCCATGGCCGAGCCGTGCACCCGTCTGAGCAGCCCCTGTTTCTCCAGCGCGGTGAGGTCGTTGCGCACCGTTACCTCTGACACCCCTGTGTGCCGGGACAGCTCGGCCACACTCATCTTGCGGGCCTGATGGACCAGGGTGAGGATCAGTTGATGGCGTGGATTCATGGTGCGCTCGCATGCAAGGTGGTGGATAGCGGCAAGCCACCCGTGGGGTGGCTTGCCAATCATATGACGTCACAGGCGCCATGGGACGCGCCCCGTCAGAGACTGTGCTCGGTGCGGGCGATGATATCATCTTGCGCATCCGGGGATAAGGCGGTGAAGAAGGCCGAATAGCCGGCCACCCGCACCACCAGATCCCGGTACTGATCCGGATTGGCCTTGGCCGCCAGCAGGGTTTCGCGCGAGACGATGTTGTACTGCACGTGCCACCCCTTGTGCACCTCGAAGAAGGTGCGCAGCAGGCTCATCAGCTTGGTTTTGTCCCGCTCGTTCTCAAGGCTGGCCGGACTCAGCTTCTGGTTGAGCAGCACCCCGCCGAGGATGGCCGCCGTGGGCAGCTTGCCGATGGAGTTGAACACCGCCGTCGGGCCGAGACGATCCGACCCCGAGGAGGGGCTGGCCCCTTCCGCCAGCGGCGTGCGGGCGCGGCGACCATCCGGGGTGGCCATGGTGGCGGCACCGAACGGTACGTTGGCGGAGATGGAGGAGGTGCCGGCATAGTAGGTACCGCCGATGGGGCCGCGCCCGAAGCGGGTGTTGTGCAGCCCCTTGAGCTCGTCGATGTAGCTCTGGTAAGCCTGCACCAGCAGCATATCTACCTCGTCCAGATCGTTGCCATATTTGGGGGCGGCGTTGGTGAGGCGCTGACGTAGCTGCTCCCCCGCCAGCCCGGCAAAGTCTTGCTCCAGGGCGGCGGCAAGCTCGTGCTGATCCACCGCACCCTGTTCGAACACCAGTTTCTTCAGGGCAGCCAGACTGTTGCCCAGGTTGGCGATCCCCACCTGCAGACCGGAGACCCAGTCATAGACGGCGCCCCCCTCCTTGATGGTCTTGCCGCGCTCGATGCAGTCATCTACCAAAGTGCTGCAGAGGATGTCGTGGGCCTGCGCCTCCAGCACGCTGTCGACCACGCAGTCGATTTCGATGGATTTGCGGGTGAAGTAGCGCACCTGCTCATCCCAGCGGGCCATCACCTCGTCAAAGTTGCCAAAGCTCCCGTCTCGCAGCGATTGGGGCTGGGGCAGGAACACCTTGCCGGTGGTGGCATCGCGGCCGCCATCGAGGGAGGCCAGCAGGATGCGGGCGAAGTTGATAAAGCTCATGCCGGTGCAGCGGTAGCCCCACTTGCCGGGCACGGCGGTCTCGATGCAACCGATGGCGGCGTAGTGGTGGGCATCCTCCACGCTCACCCCGAGCTTGATGAACTCGGGGATCACCACCTCGTCGTTGTTGAAGGCGGGCATGCCAAAGCCGCAGCGGATCACCTGAATGCAGGCGTCGAGGAAATCCTCGCTCATCCCTGCGTGGTAGCGCACCGAGAGGTTGGGCTGGGTCGAGCGCAGTTGGCCGCAGGACTCCAGAATCGCGTAGGAGAGGCCGTTGACCGCGTCATGGGCCGCACCATCGCGCCAGTTCTGGCCACCGATGGTGACGTTCTGGTAGAGCGGGCTGCCGGCGGAGGCCTTGGAGTGGGTGCCGGAGCGGATCTTGTTCACCTCCAGCAGTTTGAGCCAGCACCCTTGCAGCAGCTCGATGGCGCGCGTCCGAGACAGGGATTCCGACAGCTCCACCTCGCGGCGATACCAGGGATAGAGGTACTGGTCCATCCGGCCAAACGACACCGAGTGGCCGTTGGATTCGATCTGCAGGATGAGCTGGATAAAGTAGCAGAGCTGCAGCGCCTGCCAGAAGGTCTCGGGGGGCTGGTGGGCGATGTGGGCGCAGTTGAGCGCCATGGTCTCAAGCTCGCTTTGGCGCTCCGGGCGCGGCTCCTGCACGGCCATGTCATGGGCAAGGGTGGCGTAGCGCCCGATGTGATCGCTGACCGCCTCCAGGGTGATGGCGACGGCGTGCAGGAACTGCTCGCGCTGCAGATCGGCCCAATCCGCCAGATCCAGCCGACTGCGCCGCTCGGCCACCTTGGCCTTGAAGCCATCGAGCCCCAGCGTGAGCAGCTCCTCGTAGTTGACCGCGAGGTGGGCATCCCCCGAGGTCATGTTGCCCTCGGCCTTGATGATGCCGCTCTCCAGCAGCGCTTTCTGCTCGTCGGTAAAGAGGCCGAAGCAGCGATCCTGCACCGTCTGGCCACGCCAGAAGGGGGTGAGGGCGTGGATGACCGCCTTGTCGGTTTCGCTGACCGCAAAGCCGGCACCGGGTCTGTCTGCCAGCTCGTTTATTTCCTTCTCAATCCAGCTCACCGTGTATTCGGGAAACAGCGGCGCAGCCCGTACCTGACTGGCCTGATTGCCGACGATAAGCTCGTCGTGCTTGATCCAGATGGTGCGTTCCTTGAGGTGATGAGCCAGCGCCAGGGCGCGGCGCACCGGCAGCGGGCGGGCGAGATGAGCCTGATAGGCCTCGGTGTAGTGGCGGGCACGCTCGGTGCAGACCGGCGGCTGAACGATGTGGATCAGGCTCTCTTTGTGGGCGCGGATCCGCGGGCTGAGGGTATTGAGGTCGAGCTGGGTCATGATCTTATCCTCTGGTCACAGGGGTCAGCCCCTGACGTTGGGCGTATGCGTGGGCAAAGCGGAGTAAATCGGGGTCGTCGAGCGGTGTGTCCGGCGCCTGATAGGGCAGATCCAGCAGGGCATATTTGCCCATCCCCAGCGTGTGGTAGGGGAGGAAGTGGATCTCCTGCACTGTGCCGAGGCTGGCGGCGGTGTCGGTGATGGCTTCGATCGATTCGCGGTCGGCATTGAAGCCGGGAATGAGCGGCACCCGGATCTGCACCGGCACGCCGTGCTCGGCGAGGCGTTTGAGGTTCGCGATGGGCAGCTCCACCTTGCCGCGGGTCCAGTGGAAGAAACGTTCTTTATCAACGTGTTTGAGATCCGCCAGCACCAGATCCAGTGAGGGGAGGCTTGGCTCAATCTGGTGCCAGGGCACATGGAGGCAGCTTTCGACCGCTGTGTGCAGCCCTTGTGCCTTGCAGCGGGCCAGCAGGGCGGCGGCAAAGTCGGGCTGCATAAACGGCTCGCCACCGGAGAGGGTGACGCCACCGCCGCTGCGCTCGAAGAAGGGGCGATCCCGCAGTATGGTGTCCATCAGGGTATCCAGGGTTTCATCCCGGCCGCACACTTGCAGCGCTTCGCTCGGGCAGAGACCGCGCAGCCGTTCCATATCGTCGGCCTTGAGGGCTGAACGGGTGAGCTGGATCCCCTCGCTGTCATGCAAGATTGCCGGACAGGTCTGGCTGCAGAGCTGGCATCCCTCAATGCATTGGCGCCGGTCGAGTAATATGTCCGGCTTGGGAGAGCGGCTCTCCGGGTTTTGACACCACAGACAGGCCAGCGAACACCCCTTGAGAAATACCAGGGTGCGAATGCCGGGGCCATCGTGAGTTGAATATCGTTGCAGGTCGAAAATCATACCGCCCCCTTTTGTTTTTTCATTCTATCTGCTTTCATTCGAAGGTTGATTTGATTTCGATCAAGTAATTTGCAGATGTTTTATCGCTAGAATGGCGACATATTGAACATCCCGTTAAGGAGTTAGAGATGGAGCTGTATCTCGATACCGCCGATGTGGCGGCAGTGCGTCGCTGGTCACGGATCCTGCCGTTGGCCGGTGTTACCACCAATCCTTCCATTACTGCCGCCGGGGGATTGCCGCTCTACGAGCTGCTGCCCGCCCTGCGCGACGTGCTGGGACCCAAGGCTCGACTGTTTGCCCAGGTGATGGCCAAAACCGAAACCGAGATGGTGCGCGAGGCATTTGCCCTGCGTGAGCTGGACCCGGATCTAGTGATCAAGATCCCGGTATGCGCAGAGGGGCTGGCAGCCATCAAGAGCCTGACCGCCAACGGCGTGCCGACCCTGGGCACTGCTGTCTATACCCCGCTGCAAGGCTGGCTGGCGGCGGTGGCGGGGGCGGAATATGTCGCTCCCTACGTGAACCGGTTGGATGCCCAGGGGGGTGATGGCATTGCCACCGTGCAGGAGCTGCAACAGCTGCTTGAGCTGCACGCACCGAACAGCAAGGTGCTGGCGGCGTCATTCCGCACTCCCCGTCAGGCCCTTGACTGCCTGCTGGCCGGTTGCCAATCCATCACCCTGCCGCTCGATGTGGCTGAGCAGCTGCTGAACGTGCCTGCGGTGGATGCGGCGCTGGTGAAGTTTGATCAGGATTGGCAGCGCGCCTTCGGTCGCTGATTGCCTGACTGCAGTGATAGAGGGGGGAGGGTGAAGAGGCGCGGGTGATGGGGATTGACCGACTAGACTTGGAAGAGGTGGCCACCTTCGCTGGCCGCCTTGCTGTCTACCGGAGGTATCCCATGAGCGACCATACCCTGCTGCCCCATGGTGAGGATCTGCGCCGCGCCGTACGCTGGCTCAGCGAACACCATGAACACGACATCCGGGCCATCGAAGAGGCCTGCGTTCGCTTCGATCTCTCCCCGCTGGATGAGGAGTTCCTCCTCCGCTATTGCCGCGAGCAGGCACCGGAGTCCCAGGTTCGCTAGACGAAGTTGGCCAGGTTGATGCCAAACTCCTTGGGATCGACCGTGCTCTCTATGCTCTCCTGCCCCCCATTTCTGGCGAGATCCAGCCACTGCACCTCGAGGTAGTGGCGTTGGGTGGCGTGATAGATCACCTTGACCAGCGGCTTGAGCGGCTGCTGTTCGTTGCGCTGCATCACGACCGCCAGCCGCTGGTTGGATAGCTGCACCAGGGTGCCCACCGGATAGACCCCCATGCACTTGATGAACTTGGTGACCAGCTCGGCATCAAAGTGCTGGTTGATGCCTTTGAGCAGGATGCGAAACGCCTGGGTCGGCTGCATCCCCTGCTTGTAGACCCTGTCTGCCGTCACCGCATCGTAGACATCGACGATGCCGCTCATGCGGGTATAGAGGGAGAGCTGATCCCCCTTGAGCCGCTGCGGATAGCCGGTGCCATCGAGGCGCTCGTGGTGGTTGGCGGCCACCTCCAGCATGGTGGGGGTGATGCCAGCGGTATTGCTGAGGATGTCGTAGCTGTGCACCACGTGCTGGCGCATCACGCCAAACTCCTCGTCGGTCAGCTTGCCCGGCTTGTTGAGCACCTCGTCCGGGGTCATGATCTTGCCCACGTCGTGGAGCAGGCCGCCCAGGGTCAGCTCCTTGAGCACGCTGCGCTCAAGCCCGAGATAACGGCCGAAGTTGGCGAGCAGTATGGCCACGTTCATGGAGTGTTCCATCAGGTAGGCATCCTTGGCCCGGATCCGCGCCAGACAGAGCATGGCGTCGCCATGGGTGAACATGGTGTCCACCATCTCCTCGGCGACCGCCGCCAGCGGGGTGATGTCGATGGGTTCCCCGGCCTTGAGGTGGCGAATGAACTTGCCCTGCAGCTCGCGCGCCTCCTGATAGAGACGGCGGATCTTGAGCTCGCGCCCTTCGCCACTGCCTGCGGGACGCGCCGAGCCGGCGCTTTGGGCCGGGCTCGGGGAGACGACCTGCTCGATCCCGGGCAGTTTGCTGCGGGCGAGATCCACCCGCACCGTCAGCACGCCGCGCCGGATCAGCGCATCCACCTGCTGACGGTTGGTCACCAGCCCCGTCTGGGCGATTTCCATGGCGCCGGTCTGGCTGGCGATGGCTAACACGTACATGCCAGGTTGCAACTGGTTGACGGGGATGACGGGATGAGGCTGAGTCGGCTTCATGGTGGCTTCCTGGGATTATTATTATGCGTGTTGTCGGCGCTCTGTCGGCAGTCTATCACTGGCACATCATGGCGTCAGGCGCCATCTGCCTAACTTCTCCCTTAGTGCTGGCGTTGTGGGGGCCGGCCTATATAATGACGCCCCTTGATAACGTTGGATTCCGAGGTTTTGTGCATGAGGCTCGATAAATTTCTTTGCGATTGCTCCGATTTGACCCGTTCCCAGGCGGGCAAGCTGATCCGTCAGGGGGAGGTGATGGTGGACGGTATCCTGGTCAAGCAGCCCGCCTTCCACATCAATGAGCAGAGCCTGATCGAGTTTGATGGCGTGACCTTGACCCTGAATCAGCAGAATCGCTACTTCATGCTGCACAAGCCGGAAGGCTACGTCTGCTCCAACGAGGATCCCGATCACGCCACCGTGTTCCACCTGCTGGATGAGCCCGCCATGGGCAAGCTGCACGTGGTGGGCCGGCTCGATCTCGACACTACAGGCCTGGTGCTGATCACCGACGATGGCAAGTGGTCCCACCGCATCACCTCGCCGCGCCACGAGTGTGCCAAGACCTATCATGTCTGGCTGGCCGACCCCGTGAGCGAGGATGCCATCTCGCTGTTTGAAGATGGTGTCTACCTGCGCAACGAGACCGACAAGACCCGTCCCGCCCAGCTGGAGATCCTGGGGGAGTGCGAGGCCAGACTGACCATTCACGAGGGCAAGTACCACCAGGTGAAACGGATGTTTGCCGCCATCGGCAACAAGGTGATTGGGCTGCATCGGGAGCGGATCGGGGCGCTCGGCCTGGACGACGAGCTGGCACCGGGGGAATACCGGGAGCTGACTGCCGAGGAAGTTGCCCAGTTTTAATCACGCCATCCGACGGCGAAGGTTCGCAATGAGGTTACCGCGTCCGATTACGCCGCGACGCGACTAATCGAACCGGCAGAACTAATTGAATTTTGTAGGTTCGAATAGCGAAGCATATTCGGATGAGCTCGATGATTGGGCGCAGGTTGGCACTGAGCGAAGCCCAGCATCAACCCCCGACTGACCCCGCTCCCAGTACCAGGGCCGTGCCCAGGGTGGCCAGCAGGGCGCCGGCCCAGGCGGGCAGGGCAGGGCGTACCCCCGAGTGCCACCACAGCAGGGGCAGCAGTATGACCGGGGTGGTGGAGGAGAGGATGGCCACCATGCCCACGTCCCCCTGGCGCAGGGCCACAAGGATGAGCGTCATCCCCAGGGCCATCGCCAGGAAGCCGTTGATGCCTATCATGCCAAGCACCTGGCGATTGATGGGGTTGTGCGGCATGGCCAGGGGCACCCTCAGCACCCGCAGGGCACAGTGCGCCAGCAGGGCGCTCCCCATGCGGATGCCGGAGGCGCTCACCGCGTCCACGTTGCCAGCCATCATCACCGGCTTGGCGATGATGGCTCCCAGGCTCTGACACAGGGCCGCGGTCAGGCCGAGCGCGATGCCGACGGTGAGGTGGCCGCGCACCTGTTCCCATTCGTTGTGCTGTTGCGCCTGCTGCGGGTTGCCACGGCGGCCGAACAGGATGGCGAGCATGACCCCGGCCAGCACCAGCAAGGCCCCCACCAGACGCCAGCCACCGAGTTGTTCGCCAAACAGCCAGAGTCCGAGCAGGGCGGAGAAGAGTGCGTGGCAGGAGAACAGCAAGCCGCTGCGCCTGGGCCCCAACCGGTTCATGCAGGCAAATAGCGCGGTGTCACCGACGAAGATGCCGATGAGCCCCGACAACGCCAGCAGTGGCAGGGCGCTCTGGGTGAGGGTCTGCCAGCCCCCCGTGACCAGGCTGGCGCTGGCCAGCATCAGGCTGACCAGAAACATCCGCCAGCGGCTGTAGGCAAAGGCCCCCAGATGGCGTGCCGGTTTGACGGAAATCAGGGCTGCGACGGCCCATAAACTGGCGGCAGCCAGCGCCAGCCACTCATACCCCATAAAGACCCCTGAAACGGTAGAAATCAGCCGGGCTGATGCCTGCATCGAGCGCCATGGCGGCCTGACTGACCTTCATGCGAGGCGAGTCGAGGGGGCCGTCAGGCGGTCTTGCGCACTCGTGGCTGACAGTTGGGAAAAATCCCCTGAAAAAAATAGCCCGAAAGACTCCATCTGCCGGGCAAGCCCGATACAATACGGGGCGTCTTCGGGGATAACAAGCGCGGCATCATGCATTCGTTTTAAGGCGCGCCGCCGGCCTTCCCCCTTCTTGAAATAAAGTGAATTGAACGAGGTTGATGTCATGCTTTACCGTTTCGCCGCCCGGCCAGCCCGTCGCTGGCTCTCTCCCATGCTGCTCGGACTGATGCTGGCGCCGCCGTTGCAGGCGACCACAGTGGTGCAGCAGCCTGCGCTCTCTGACAGACAGACCCTGGTCAAGGGCAACGGCGCCGAACCCGAGTCCCTCGACCCTGCCCAGATCCGCTCCGGTTTCCCGGGGGAGGTGGTGCTGGTGGACTTGTTCGAGGGGCTGGTCAGCGAGGATGGGCAGGGCAGGATAGTGCCGGCCCAGGCCCAGCGCTGGGAGACGCGCGAGGATGGCCTGGTGTGGCGCTTCTTCCTGCGTCCGCAGCTCAAGTGGTCCAACGGCGAGCCACTCACCGCCCAGGATTTCGTCTACGCCTGGCGGCGTCTGCTGAGCCCGGCGCAGGCCTCGCCCTCCGCCGGTCTCTTGCTGGCGACCGGCATCAACAACGCCCAGTCCATCTATGCCGGTGCCCTCGATCTCGATGCCCTGGGGGTGGAGGCCGAGAGCGATCAGATCCTCAAGGTGACCCTGGAGCGGCCCGTGCCCTACTTCCTGCAGCTCATCAGCCAGCGCCCCTTCGTGCCGGTCAACGAGCGGGCCATCACCCTGTTTGGCAAGCAGTGGACCCAGCCTGGCAAGCTGGTCAGCAACGGCCCCTACCGGCTGGTGAACTGGGTGCCGAACGAGCGCATCGAAGCCGAGCGCAACCCCCAGTACTGGGATGATGCCCACACCCGGATCCAGCGGGTAACTTATCTGCCCCTGGCTTCCCAGCACGCGGAGCGGCTGCGCTACGAGGCGGGGGAGATCCAGCTCACCAACAAGGTGGCGCTGGAGTACTACCAGAAGACCATGGAAGAGACCCCGGAGCGGATCTGGGGCCTGCCGCTGCTGGGGACCTACCTCTATACCTTCAACCTGCGCCGCCCAGAGCTGCAGGATGTGCGGGTGCGTCAGGCGCTCTCCATGGCCATGGATCGCCGCCTGCTGACAGAGAAGGTGAGCGGTCAGGGGGAGCGGCCGGCCTGGTCCCTGCTGCCCGGCATGCCGGATTACGAAGAGCTGGGTTCGGCGCTGGCCCTGGAGGACATGCCGACCCGTCTGGCCAGGGCCGCCGCCCTGCTGACGGAGGCGGGCTACAACAGTGCCCACCCCCTCAAGCTGACGCTGACCTACAACACCTCGGAGAACCACAAGAAGCTGGCCCTGGCGGTCGCGGCCATGTGGAAGCCGCTGGGGGTGGAGGTCACCCTCAACAACATGGAGTGGAATGCCTATCAGGTGGCCAAGGACAGCGGCGACTTCATGCTGGCCCGCTCCTTCTTGTTTGGTGACTATGTCGAGCCCTCGTCCATGCTGGGCAGTTTCCGCTGTCAGGATCCCCAGAACGAGAGCGGCTACTGCAACCCGGCCTTCGACGGCCTGTTGCAACAGGCCGCTGACTCTCTGGATGGCGCCGCCCGAACCGGGCTCTACCGCAAGGCCGAGCAACTGCTGATGGAGGAGATGCCCGTCATCCCCGTCTATCACTACAACCAGATGAGGCTGGTGGACCCCGCCCTGCGCGGCCTGCCGAGCAGCAACCTGAAGGGGGCCATCGCCACCAAGGATCTCTACTTCAGCCAGCCATGAGGAGTGCGCGATGAAGATAGCCATCATTTCCGATCTGCACGGCAGCCTGCCTGCCCTGGAGCAGGTGCTGGCGCAGCTTGCCCCCTGGCAGCCGGATCACTATCTGTTGCTGGGGGATCTGCTCAACCACGGCCCGCGCAATCCGGTGCCGGCGGGGTATGAGCCTGCCGCCGTGGCGGCGCGGCTCAACCAGCTGGCCCCCCGGATCATGGCGGTGCGGGGCAACTGCGATTCCGAGGTGGATCAGATGCTGCTGCACTTCCCCATCACGGCCCCCTACAACCAGTTGCTGGTGGACGGTCGGCGCTGGTTCGTCAGCCATGGTCATCTCTATGAGCCCGAGGCGGTGCCCTTGCCGGCGGGCAGCCTCTTCATCAGCGGCCATACCCACCTGCCCGTATTGCGACGAGAAGTGCGGCAAGAAGGGGAACTGGTGCTGGTGAACCCGGGATCCATCTGTTTTCCGAGGGGAGAATGGGCGGCCAGCTATGGCCGGTATGAGGATGGCGTCATGAGCATTCATGCCTGCCGCGACGGGGCAAGGCTGATGGAACTGGTGCTCTGACTGCCGGGCATCAAGAGAAGGAAGGAGAGAGGATTAGGCCTTGATACCCAGGGAGCGGGTGCCGGAGCGGGTATTGCCCTTGGCGTCATAGGTCAGGGAGTTGCTGTCTCGCAACTTGCTGAGAAAGCTCGCCAGGCGGCGATTGGAGATGATGCTGAGCTCGAGCAGCCGACCGTTTAGGTTGTTCTGCTCCTGACAGGCTTCCAGCTTGGCTTGCAGGGCCTGCACCTGGGTCGGGAAGGCGCCGAGTTGTTGCTGCAGATCGGGCAGCTCGGCCAATGTCTTGTCCAGGGTCTCGATGGCCTCAAGCAGTTGCTGCTTGCGCTCGGCCAGCGCCGGCAAGGCCAGGGCCCGGTGTGCCTTGAGCAGGTCAAACTCCTCTGCCAGCAAACCTTGCATCTGGGAGAGGTTGTGGTCCTGGGCGTGCAGCAGCGAAGGCAGTTCCATCATCCCAGCCGTTTGTCCAGATCCGCTTCGAAGCTGAACATCTTCCTGGCCACGGCTTCGCTGTTGACCTTGTATTCCCCACTGGCCACGGCCTTCTTCAGGCTTTCGACGCGGCTCTCGTTACCGGTGGAGGCGGTGTTGAGGGTCTTCTGCATCTGTTGCAATTGCTGCGCCTCACTGGTCAAGGAGACAGAGTCGGTCTTGACGGTCGCCGCACGATTGCTCTCGGCAGAGGCCGCGGACTTGGTGGCTACACCTTGACTGGTCCCACTGTTTTGCAACCGGCTGTTTGCCAAGTTGTTGATATTGTTGATAGCCATACGGTTTACCTTCGTCTGCTTTGCTGTTCGCTTACCTGTTTATCGGTGACGGCGGTCAGAACTTTAGAAAAAAATTGCTGCATTAATAAAACAGTCAGAATGTGACCACCACAGAGCCGACGGCACTCACCTGGCCCTGCACCGCTCTGCCGGAACGAATGTTGACGAGCCTGATCATGTCTCCGAAGCTGCCATCTTGCAAGGCTCGGGCCATGGTTTTGATCTGCATGCTGCTGTTTTCCGCACTCAGGGTGACCTGGTCCCCCTTGCAGACCACGCAGACCTGAGTCAGCCTGATTGGCTGGCCCGGCTTGAGTTCACGCTTGCTGCGCACCCCGATGAGGGCGGCGGGGTCGGTGAGATAGTCACCGCGGATCAGGGTCTGATCCTGGTAGGCCAGGGTCAGCATGGACTCGCTCAGTATGTCCCCCTTGGCCACGGGAGCCGCGACGGTCACATAGGGTTTCTGGATGCTGACCCGCACCGGGAGATAGAGATCCCAGGGTTTGTCTCCCTCGCACTTGAGGTAGACGGTGGTGTTGCGGCGTATCTCCATCTTGGCCGGGAGGGAGATAGTCAGCCCCTCTTCGCAGTGGTTCAGGGGGAGGCGCTCATCTATGGTACCGGCGGTCACCTCGGCCTGGGCATCGAGGGGGACATCCAGCTGGTCGAGGACGAATGTCTGTGCCTGCTCCTGCAGATAGTCGGTCACCTCGGATGCCATGGCGTGAGAGAGGCTGCAAAACGGCAGTAAGATGAGGAAAAGTCTATTAATCATTTTTGCTTACCGGTCGATAAGTTGTTCACGTACACCATCGCAGTTAACTATGCTTGCTGCAGATTTCGGTTGTCGAGACATCGATAGTCTGATGCAAGCCAATGTGCATGCACACACAACATGCACGATCAGTGCCAAGCGTTTTTTAGGGAGTGTTTATGGCGAGTATTCTGGACTCGGTCAACCAACGGACCCAGCTGGTGGGACAAAACCGGTTGGAGCTGCTGCTGTTTCGTCTCAACGGACGTCAAAGATTTGGCATCAACGTATTCAAGGTACGTGAGGTGCTGCAGTGCCCTCCCTTGACTGTCATGCCCAAGCTCAACTCCTGCATTCGCGGTGTGGCGCACATTCGCGGCCAGACCATCTCGGTGATCGATCTCAGCATGGCGATGGGCAAGCGCCCCATCCAGGACATCTCCAAGTGCTTCATCATCATCTCCGAGTACAACAGATCCGTTCAGGGGTTCCTGGTCCATTCGGTCGAGCGCATCATCAACATGAACTGGGAGTCCATCCTGCCGCCCCCCAAGGGCGCCGGTCGCATCAACTACATGACGGCGGTGACCGAGGTGGATGGCGAGCTGGTGGAGATCCTGGACGTGGAGCGCATTCTCAACGAGATCTCGCCGGTCTCCACCGAGGTGAGTGCCGAGCTGGTGGAAGCCAGCGTGGAGCGCAACCCCCACGGCCGTCCCGTGCTGGTCGCCGACGACTCTTCGGTGGCGCGCAAGCAGGTACAGCGGGCGCTGGAGGCCATCGGGGTGCAGTGCGTGCTGGCCAAGGATGGACGGGAGGCCCTCAACATGCTGCTGGAGATGGCCAAGCAGGGCCCCATCCTCGATCAGATTGCCCTGGTCATCTCCGACATCGAGATGCCGGAGATGGATGGCTACACCTTCACCGCCGAGATCCGCAACAATCCCAACCTCAAGGATTTGCATGTTATCCTGCACACATCCCTCAGTGGGGTGTTCAATCAGGCCATGGTGCAGAAAGTTGGTGCGAACAACTTCATAGCCAAATTCCAGCCTGATGAGTTGGCCAAGGCCGTACAAGGCGCCCTCTAATAAAGAAGAACAACTGCATGAAGACACTTTCGGACGACTTATACAGGCAATTCAGCAATTTTCTGGCGCAGCAGAGCGGCATAGTGCTGGGTGACAACAAACAGTATCTGGTCAAGAGCCGTCTGTCGCCCTTGATGACTCAGTTTGGTATCGAGAGTCTGTCTGAACTGGTGACCCGGGCGATGAACGTGCGCGAGCGGGAGCTCAAGATGGCCGTGGTCGATGCCATGACCACCAATGAAACCCTGTGGTTTCGCGATACCTACCCGTTCCAGCTGCTGAGCGACAAGATCTTCCCCGAGCTCGGCAAGAGTGGTCGTCCCATCAAGATCTGGTCTGCGGCCTCCTCCTCCGGGCAGGAGCCTTACTCCATCGCCATGACGGCGCTGGAGCAGCAGGTCAAACGCCCCGGCACCTTGCCGGGCGGGGTGCAGATAGTGGGGACCGACATCTCCAGCACCATGCTCAACCAGTGCAAGGAGGGGGTCTATGATAGCCTGGCACTGGCTCGCGGCCTGTCACCCGAGCGCAAGCGGCTGTTCTTTGAGCCCTGCGGCGACAACAAGATGCGGGTATCGGAGCGTGTCAGAAAATTGACCAGCTTCCGGCCCCTGAACCTGCTGGAGAGCTACAGCCTGCTCGGCAAGTTTGACATCATCTTCTGTCGCAACGTGCTCATCTACTTCGCGCCAGAGGTGAAGTCCAAGATCCTCAACCAGTTTGCCAGCAGCCTCAATCCTGGCGGCTATCTGATGCTGGGGGCCTCGGAGTCCCTGGCGGGCCTCACCGACAAGTTCGAGATGATCCGCTGCAACCCCGGCATCGTCTACAAGGTCAAATAACTCCCCCCTCGTCCCTCTTTGGCACACCTCTTGCTAAACATTCGTGAAGCAGGAGGTGCGCTATGGCAATTTCATTCGACAAGGCATTCGGTGTTCACCAGTACACGCTGAGCATTCGCGCCAAGCGTGCGGAGGTGCTATCGAGCAACATCGCCAACGCGGATACGCCGGGCTTCAAGGCCCGTGACATCAACTTCTCCCAGGCGTTGCAGGATGCCCAGAGCCAGCAAGGGTTCGGGCTGTCCACCACCAGCGAGAAGCATTTCGCCTTGCAGATGGATGCCCCCGGGTCGACCCAGTATCGCAACCCCCTGCAACCGGATACAGGTGACGGCAATACGGTGGATGTGCAGCAGGAGCGCAGCGAGTTCCTGCGCAACAGCCTCGAGTACCAGGCCACCCTCGAATTCATGAATGGCAAGATAAGCGGCCTGCTCAAGGCGTTGAAAGGAGATCAGTAATGAGTTTGTTCAAGGTCTTTGACATTGCAGGCTCTGCCATGAGCGCGCAGTCCGTCCGCCTCAATACGGTGGCCAGCAACATGGCCAACGCCGACAGCGTCAGCTCCAGCGTGGAAAAAACTTACCATGCCAGGCGGCCAGTCTTTGCCGCCCAGCTGGATCAGGCCATGTCGGACAAGCAGGCCTCGGTGGGGGTGGATGTGAAGGGCATAGTCGAGAGCGATGCGCCGCTGCTCAAGGAGTACAACCCCAACCACCCCATGGCGGACAAGGATGGCTTCATCTTCAAGCCCAACGTCAACATGGTGGAGGAGATGGCGGACATGATAGCGGCATCGCGCAGTTACCAGACCAACGTCCAGGTGGCGGATGCGGCGAAGAAGATGCTGCAGCAGACGCTCGGCCTCGGCAAGTCCTGATAGAGGTGAACCCGGATGACAGTGATCAGTGACGGCCTGCATGGCCGCGACCATGGGTTCGACCCGTACGGCGCCCGGCAAACCCGGACAGAGGGGGAATCCTAAGTGGCAGATACCTATGACAGCCTGCTGGGGGTCAACCGGACGTCGTCCGCCCAGACCAATACCACCAACACCACGACCCAGAAGAAGGAGCTGGACCAGGAGTCCTTCCTGAAGCTGCTGACCATGCAGCTCTCCTACCAGGATCCGTTCAAGCCGGTGGACAACGCCCAGATGCTCTCCCAGATGACCTCGATGTCGACGTCCCAGGGGATCAGCAGCCTCTCCACCCAGATGGAGAGCCTCAACAGCCTGATGACCTCCAGCCAGGCGCTGCAGGCCTCGGCCCTGGTGGGCCAGAACGTGCTCATTCCCTCCAACACCGGTTATCTGGAGAAGGGGAGCACCCTCTCCGGCGTCATCGCCACCGGGGACGGTGGCAGCAACGTCAAGGTGACGGTGAAGGACGAAAGCGGTCAGGTGATCAAGGAGTTCTCCATCGAAGGGGACCAGAAGGGGAACGTGGCCTTCGAGTGGGATGGCCTAGACAAGTCGGGCAATGCCGCCAAGAGCGGGAAGTATTCGATAGAGGCGCACGCCACTGTCAATGGCAAGTCCGAGAGCGTACCGGCCCTGACCTATGCCAAGGTGGAGAGCGTCACCTTGGGCACCAGCACCAACCCCAGCACCCTCAAACTCAAGGGACTGGGTGGCATCTATCTGACCGATGTATTGGAAATTGGCGGGACGACCGGCAAGTCGACGCCGACACCGACCCCTAACGCAGTGATCTAAGGAGAAAGACATGTCATTCAACAATGCCCTCAGCGGCATCAATGCGGCTCAAAAAGACCTGAACGTCACCGCGAACAACATTGCCAACGTCAATACCACCGGCTTCAAGGAGTCCCGCGCCGAGTTCGCCGACGTCTACGCCAACTCCATCTTCGTCAACGCCAAGACCCAGGTCGGCAACGGGGTGGCGACGGGGGCGGTGGCGCAGCAGTTCCACCAGGGGGCGCTGCAGTTCACCAACAACGCGCTGGATCTCGCCATCCAGGGCAATGGTTTCTTCGTGACTTCCGATGGCCTGACCAACCTGGATCGCAGCTACACCCGTTCCGGCGCCTTCAAGCTCAACGAAAGCAGCTACATGGTCAGCAACTCCGGCGGTTACCTGCAGGGGTACGAGATCAACTCTGACGGCACCCCCAAGGCGGTCAGCATCAATGCGACCAAGCCCATCCAGATCCCGGACAAGGCCGGTGAGCCGGTGCAGACCACGACGGTCGAGGCCGGTTTCAACCTGCCTTCCAGCACTAAGACGCTGATGGATGTGAATGCCTCCAAATTCGATCCCAAGGATTCGAGCACCTACGCCTCCTCGACTTCAGTGGTGGTCTATGACTCCCTGGGTGAACCGCACACCATCACCCAATACTTCACCAAAGAAGCGGATCCCGCCGATCCGACCAAGGCGGCAGTGCCGACCGCCTGGCGCATGTACATGTATGAGGGGGACAAGCCCATCGACGTGGCGGGTGGCGTGGACACCACCATGGCCACCGGCGTCAGCCAGGCGCCCAAGAGTGCGCGTATGACCTTCGATGCCTCCGGCAAGATGGTGACGCCGACCGATCCTGCGGTGATCAAGACGGTATCATTAGGTTCACCTGCTGGAGGCACACCGGGCACAGGGGAGCCAGGTGCCGGTATCATAAGCAACGGCGCCGATGGGACTCAGCAGTTTGAATTGAAGCTCGGCACCGTGACCCAGTACGCCTCGCCGTTCGAAGTCAGTAAATTGACCCAGGATGGCTCCACCGTCGGCCGGCTGACCAAGGTGGAGATTGGGGCGGACGGCATAGTCTCCGCCACTTACAGTAACGCCACCACCGTCAAGGTGGCCATGGTGGCCATGGCCAAGTTCGCCAACTCCCAGGGGCTGACCCAGGTGGGGGACACCTCCTGGCGCCAGTCCCTGCTCTCCGGTGATGCCCTGCCGGGCACCCCGAACTCCGGCACCTTCGGTTCCATCAAGTCGTCGGCGCTGGAGCAGTCCAACGTGGATCTGACCACAGAGCTGGTGGACCTCATCACCGCCCAGCGCAACTTCCAGGCGAACTCCCGCTCCCTGGAAGTGAACAGCTCGCTGCAGCAGAACATACTGCAGATCCGCTAAGGTTGTTCGCGGTACAAGGGGCGCACATGCGCCCCTTGTCGTTTCCGATGCGGCGCTTTTCCCTCCACTGTTTCACCCTTCCCATATCTCTTGGCACTCAATTTGCAGTTGTCCTGCGAGAGTCATCTGTTTGACGGAGGATCCCATGGATCACCTGCTTTATATCGCCATGTCCGGGGCCAAGGAGAACATGAACAGCCTGGCTGTGCGTGGCAACAACCTGGCCAACGCCAACACCATCGGCTTCAAGTCTGACTTCGAGCAGGCGCGCAGCATGCAGGCGTTTGGCGAAGGGCTGCCGTCCCGGGTGTTCGCCATGACGGAGCGGCCGGGTCAGAACCTGCAGCACGGCCTGCTGCAGACCACGGGGCGGGATCTTGACGTCGCCGTCGACGGCCCGGGCTGGATTGCGGTGCAGGATCCCAATGGGGCAGAGGCCTATACCCGCATGGGCAACCTGCAGCTCAATGCCACCGGCAATCTGCAGACCTCCACCGGGCTCAACGTGGTGGATGACGCAGGCCAGCCCATAGTGCTGCCCCTGCCTATGGAGAAGATAGAGATCAACCGGGATGGCACCATCAGCGGCCGTCCCGAGGGGGCCGCCGCCAACCTGCCGGAGGATTTCCAGCGCATCAAGCTGGTCAACCCTCCCAGCGATGCGGTGGAGAAGGGGCAGGATGGCCTGTTTCGCCGCAAGGATGGCCAGCAGGAAGCCGCCTCTGCCGAGGTCGGCCTGCTGGCTGGCTCCCTCGAGGGGAGCAACGTCAACGTGGTCGACGAGATGACCAACCTTATTCGTTTGCAGCGTCAGTTCGAAACTCAGGTCAAGATCATGAAGACCGCCGAGGAGAATGACGAGGCCCAAACCCAGCTGCTGCGTATCAGCTAATCAAGGAGCATTAAATGAATCCTGCACTCTGGATCAGCAAGACCGGCCTCGATGCCCAGCAGACCAACATTTCGGTCACCTCGAACAACCTGGCGAACGCCAGCACCGTAGGCTACAAGAAGGCCCGCGCCATCTTCGAGGATCTGCTCTATCAGAACATCAACCAGCCAGGTGGCCGCTCCTCGGCGGATACCGAGCTGCCCTCCGGCCTGATGCTGGGGGCGGGGGCCAAGGTGGTCGCCACCCAGAAAAACCACAGCCAGGGCAATGTCCAGACCACGGACAACTCCCTGGACTTGATGATAAGCGGCCGCGGCTACTTCGAGATCCAGCTGCCGGACGGCAGCGCGGCCTACACCCGCAACGGCCAGTTCACCCTCAATGACGAGGGCACCATAGTCACCCCGGGCAACGGCTACCCGCTGCAGCCGGAGATCCAGATCCCCGAGAACGCCCAGAGCGTGACCGTGGGGGAGGATGGCCAGGTCTCCGTCCAGCTCAAGGGGGATGGCCAGTCCCAGGTGGTGGGCCAGATCAACACCACCGACTTCGTCAACCCGACCGGCCTGCAACCCATGGGGGAGAACTTGTTCCTCGAGACCCAGTCGAGCGGCGCCCCCATCCAGGGGACGGCAGGTGCGGACGGACTGGGGGTGATCAAGCAGGGCATGCTGGAGACCTCCAACGTCAACGTGACCGAGGAGCTGGTGAACCTGATCCAGGCCCAGCGGGTCTACGAGATGAACTCCAAGGTCATCTCGGCAGTAGACTCCATGATGTCCTTCCTGACCCAGCGGACCTGATGAAAGGAGAGCCATGATGAAAGCCCTATGGATGCTGGGCCTGCTGACACTGGCAGGCTGTACCAGCACCCCCAATACCGCCAGACCCGACGACCCCGAATTTGCCCCCGTGTATGGCGAGTCGGAGCCGGTGTCGGTACGTCCGACCGGGGCCATCTTCCAGCCCGAGCAGGTCAACGGCATCTACTCGGACATCAAGGCCCATCGAGTGGGTGACATCATCACCATAGAGCTGGCGGAGTCGACCTCGGCGT
This sequence comes from Aeromonas genomosp. paramedia, assembly GCF_023093515.1. Classification (NCBI taxonomy): domain Bacteria; kingdom Pseudomonadati; phylum Pseudomonadota; class Gammaproteobacteria; order Aeromonadales; family Aeromonadaceae; genus Aeromonas; species Aeromonas genomosp. paramedia. The sequence goes on along the minus strand of NZ_JAAROG010000016.1, from coordinate 81,897 downwards.
CGAAGAAGGCCAATACCCAGAGCGGCAAGGACAACAAGATGGAGCTGGAGCCCGTCACCCTGGGCGGGGTGCCGGTGACGGCGAGCCCCTATGACTTGTCAGCCTCCATCGGCCAGAGCAGTGCGTTCAAGGGCCAGGCCAAGGCGGATCAGAGCAACAGCCTGCAGGGCAACATCTCGGTCAGCGTGGTCAAGGTATTGCCGAACGGCAACCTGCTGGTGCGCGGCGAGAAGTGGATCATGCTCAACAACGGCAACGAATACATTCGCATCACCGGCCTGGTGCGCCCGGAGGACGTGAGTTCGGAGAACAGCGTCTCGTCCCAGCGGGTCGCCAATGCGCGCATCCATTACGGCGGCACCGGCGATCTGGCCAACACCCAGGAACAGGGGTGGCTGACCAGCTTCTTCAACGGCCCCTGGTGGCCCATTTAATACTCGGGCCTCGGGTCGTCAGTGGCGACCCGGGGCCGGAATGGTTTAGTCAGGAGATGTCATGAACCGACTCCGTTTGCTTGGCCTGCTGTGCTGTATCTTGCCCCTCGGGCTGGCGCACGCCTCCCGCATCAAGGATCTCAGCTCGGTGGAAGGGGTGCGCAGCAACCAGTTGATCGGCTACGGTCTGGTGGTGGGCCTGCCCGGGACGGGCGAGAAGAACAACGCCTTCACCGAGCAGACCTTCAGGACCATGCTCAACAACTTCGGCATCAAGGTGCCGGACAACATCAAGCCCAAGATCAAGGACGTGGCGCCCGTGGCCATCCACGCCGATCTGCCCCCCTTCTCCAAGCCGGGCCAGACCATAGATGTCACCGTCTCCGCCATCGGCGAGGCGAAGAGCCTGCGGGGCGGGACCCTGCTCCAGACCTTCCTCAAGGGGTTGGACGGCCGCGTCTATGCGGTGGCCCAGGGCAGCCTGGTGGTTGGTGGTCTCGGGGCCGAGGGAGCGGATGGCTCCAAGGTGGTGGTCAATACCCCCACAGTGGGGCGCATCGCCAATGGGGCGACAGTGGAGCGTGAAGTGCCGAACTCCTTCTCCCAGGGGGATACCATCACCTTCAACCTGAACCGGCCCGATTTCACCACGGCCCGTCGGGTGGCCGACGTGGTCAATGATCTGGTAGGCCCCAACACGGCCCAGGCCCTGGACGCCACCTCCATCAAGGTGTTTGCCCCGCGGGATCCGAGCCAGCGGGTCGCCTACCTCGCGACCATCGAAAACCTGGAAGTGGATCCGGCCACCGAGTCCGCCAAGATCATCGTCAACTCGCGCACCGGCACCATAGTCATCGGCAGCGAGGTCAAGCTGAGGCCCGCCGCCATCAGCCATGGGGGCCTGACGGTCACCATCGCCGAGAACCAGCAGGTCTCCCAGCCCAATCCGCTGGCGGGGGGCGAGACCGCGGTCACCAACAACTCCACCATCAACGTGCAGCAGGATCCGGGGCGTATGTTCAAGCTCGACACCGGGGCGACCCTGGATGACCTGGTGCGGGCGGTGAATCAGGTGGGGATAGCGCCGGGGGATCTGATGGCGATTCTGGAGGCCCTGCAGCAGGCGGGCGCCATTCAGGGGCAGCTGGTCATCTTGTAACGGGCTGTCTCGGCGAATCTCCGGGCTGGCGCAGCAGCCGGCCCGGAGAGCCAACAGGTAAAACAGTCATTTCTTGAGCGGCAAGAGGTTGCCACGGGCGGCAAAGAGGAAGGTTATGGCAGAGTTCGACACCCAGAGTGGTATCAATCTTGGCATGGTGCAGGACGTTCAGAATCTGGACAAGCTGCGCCAGATGAGCCACAGCAAGGAAGGGAAGCAAGAGGCACTGATGGCGGCGGCCCGCCAGTTCGAGTCCATCTTCACCCAGACCCTGTTCAAGGGGATGCGCCAGGCCAACTCGGTGCTGACTGAAGGCAACCCGATGAACAGCAGCTACACCCAGTTCTACGAGGGGATGCTGGACGAGCAGCGGGTCTCCGACATGTCGAGCAAGGGGGGCCTTGGCATCGCCGAGATGGTGGCAAAACAGTTCTCCCCCGAGAAGACCTTCACCCATAACGACGGTCGGGTGCTCAAGCTGCCCCAGCGCACCGAGCGGGTCTACAAGCCCTATGAAGCCCCCAGCGCCTCCAACGATCTGATCGCCGCCTCCAAAGTTGGCAAAGATTTTGCTGATAACGAAATGAAGAGCGAGCTGAATGGGGCCGAGTCCTCGTTGAACCTGCCCAGACGCCCCCATCGCACCGTGCCGCCCATGGGCAGCAGCCCGCGGGCCTCGGCCCTGGATGAGAGCGCCAAGGTGTTCGACAGTCCGGAGGAGTTCGTCGAGCGTCTGATGCCGCTGGCCAAGAAGGCGGCGGACAAGCTGGGGCTGAGCCCGGCGGTGCTGGTGGCCCAGGCCGCCCTTGAGAGCGGCTGGGGCAAGCGGGTGATCAAGGACGGGGAAGGGCAGATGAGCCACAACCTGTTCGGCATCAAGGCCGATCCCCGCTGGGAAGGGCCCAAGGCCGTGGTGAGCACCCTGGAGTACGAGCAAGGGGTGGCGTCGCGCCAGAAGGCGGCGTTCCGCTCCTACGAGTCGTTTGAAGAGAGCTTCAACGACTATGTGGACTTCCTGACCTCGGGGAGTCGCTACAAGGGGGCGCTGGCCAAGGTGGACAGCCCGGATCGCTATTTCGAGGCGCTGCAGCAGGCCGGTTATGCCACCGATCCCCAGTACGCCAGCAAACTTAAACAAGTGTTGCGCAGTGATGCCATCGCCGGCTACTCGATGCCCGGCAACGCTGCGACCAGGAACACAGAGATGGAGCTGTAAGCTATGGCAAGCGATCTGCTTGGAATCGGGACTTCGGGTGTATTGGCCCAGCAGCGACTGCTGCAGACCACCAGTAACAACATAGTGAACGTCAACAGCCAGGGCTATGTACGTGAACGCACCCTGATCTACACCAATTCCGTCGGATTGGGCACGGGCGACATGGTGAGCGAGCGGGTCATCAACGCCTACGCCCAGGCTGAGGTGCGCCGGGATACCTCCGCCTACCATGCCGCAGGCTCGCGCTACGATCAGCTGTTCCAGCTCGACAGCCTGCTGGGGGATGCCAGCAACAGCGTGGGCACCACCATCACCTCCTACTTCAAGGCCTTCCACACCGCCAACGAATCGCCGGCGGAAGTGGGCGGGCGCAAGACCACCCTGAGCGAGCTCAGCGGCATGGTGGATCGCTTCCACACCCTCTCCGCCCAGCTCGACAAGCAGAGCGACACCATCAACGCCACCATAGGGGACGAGACGGACAGGGTGAACAGCCTGCTGAGCAGCATCAACGATCTGAACCAGGCCATAGTGCGCACCCAGGGCTCGCCGGAAGAGAACCTGATGCTGTTCGATCAGCGTGACGAGGCGATCCGCCAGCTCTCCGAGAAGATGGAGATCCGCACCGTGACCCAGCCCAACGGCAGCATGCTGGTCAACATGAGCACGGGGCACTCCCTGGTGCTGGACGGCGGCGTGGCCCAGTTCAAGGTGGTGGCGGGCAGCCCGGATTCCCGGGATGCGAGGCTGCAGCTCACCCTGGGGGCCAACCAGGCCAACATCAATGACAAGGATCTGGGGGGCGCCATCGGCGGCCTCTTCACGGCGCGCAACGATCTGGAGCCCGCCAAGCGGGAGCTGGGCCAGCTGGCGGTCGCCATGGCCGATGCCATGAACCAGCAGAACCGCCTCGGCATGGATCTGGACAACGAGCTGGGAGGGGATCTCTTCTCCCTCAAGGGGAGCCAGGGGCTCCCCTATGCCGGCAACCAGGGCAGCGGGGCGGCCAGCGTCAACTTCGTGCCCGGCAAGGGCCCGGAAGTGACCACCTTCGATTACGAAGTGCAGTTCAACAACGGCACCGATTATGAGGTCTTCTCCATCGACGGCTCAGGGCAGCGGACCTCGGTAGCGACCGGCACCACGCCCCCGCCCCCCGCCAAGTTCGAGGTGGCCGGGCACGGCATCGAGATCGACCTGTCCGGCACCCCGGTCGGGGGCGACAAGATAGTGCTGCAACCCACCAAGCACGCCGCCGCCGGCATGGCGCAGGCCGCCACCAGGCCGGAAGACATCGCGCTGGCATCCCCCATCAAGGCGGACAAGCATTCCCAGAACCTGGGCTCGGGCGAGATCAAGGTGAACAGCGTCTACAACACAGGCACGGGGTCGGGCTTTGGCACCAATACCCTGGACTCGAGCGCTCCCCAGGTCATCAAGATCGACGGCAGCGGCAACTACGAGGTCTATGACAAGAACAACAACCTGCTCGGGGTGGCCCCCGCCTCCACCAAGGGGCAGAACCTGATGTCCGCCCTCGAACTGCCGCTGGGCACGCCCATAGTGCCGGCCCTGACCCCGGGCTACGACTTCAGCATCACCGGCAAGGCGGAGGCCAGCGACAGCTTCACCCTGAGCTACAACAAGGATGGCTTTGCGGACAACGGCAACGGGCTGGCGCTGGCGGAGCTGCAGAACAAGGAGTTGGTGCGCAAGAACAACAACGCCGCCACCAGCAACGACAAGATGACCTTCAACGACGCCTACAGCGCCCTGGTGACCGGGGTGGGCAACAAGGCCAGCCAGGCCAAGACCCTGCTGCAGGCCAATGAGGCCAAGCTGACCCAGAGCACCGCCATCTTCGAGAGCGTCTCCGGGGTCAACCTGGAGGAGGAGGCGGCCAACCTCATCCGCTTCCAGCAGTCCTATGCCGCCTCGGCCCAGATAGTCAATACCGCGAAGACCATCTTCGATACCCTGTTGTCTTCCGTGAGGTAAGTCATGCGCATCACCACCAACATGATCTATGACCGCAACCTTGCCACGATGAGCAAGGTCAGCGAACGCCAGAACACCGCCTACAACCAGCTGATGACGGGGGACAAGTTCACCCGCGCCGGCGAGGATCCCTCCGGCATGAGCCAGAAGCTGGCGCTGACCAAGGAGATCGATCTCTTCAAGCAGTTCGGTGTCAACGGCAGCCTGCTGGAGAACAGCCTGGGCCACGAGGATACGGTGCTTACCTCCCTCAACAGCGCCATGCTGAGTGCCCAGACCCTGATCCAGAAGGCCAACAGCTCGGCCATGGGCGCCGAGGAGCGCAACGCCATCGCGAGCGAGCTGGAGGGGCTGCAGAAACAGATGTTCGATCTGATGAACAGCAAGAACTCCCAGGGGGAGTTCATCTTCGGCGGCAACCAGAGCAAGACCCAGCCCTTCGTCAAGAACGTCAGCGGCAACTATGTGTTCCAGGGGGACACAGGACAGCGCAGCATCCAGGTCTCTCCCACGGTCAAGATCCCGGCCAACGACTCCGGCTTCGATCTGTTCGAGATGGTGGCGACCCGGCGCACCGCCAGTGGCACCAGCGCCAACATCCAGGTAGGGGTGGGGGATCAGGGGAACTTCGAGAGCTTCTATCGAAACAACTACGACCCGGCCACACCGGCCAACAACCAGTACACGATAAGCACCCAGATTGGTCCACCTGAAACCTATCATATTGAAAACAGCCAAGGTGACATTGTCCAGGGACCCGCTCTTCCCTATACAGCGGGCAACGCCATCTCCTTCAACGGGTTGGAGCTGACCTTGGATTTGCCCGCAGGTTCGACGGATCAAACTTTTGTGCTCGATAAGCCGGTGAACGACAACATACTGAACGGCATGTCCGACTTCATCTCCGCCCTGCGCGACCCCACGCTTCCGGCAAGCGACTTCCAGCTGGCGGTGGCCGATGCCACCACCCACATGAACAACGCCAGAACCAAGGTGGACAGGGGGCAGGGGGAGGTAGGCAGTCGGCTCAACAGCCTGGAACAGGTGATGAGTTCCAATGACGGGCTCAGCACCCTGAACCAGCAGGCGAGGGCCAAGGTCTCCGAGGCGGACATGTACGAGGTGATTGCGGCGCTCTCCAAGGAGGACGCGGCCATGAGCGCCTCCCAGCTCGCCTTCAGCAAGATAAGCAAGCTGACCCTGTTCGACTATATCCGCTGATATCTACCCGTTGATCGCCCGCTCCCCCGTGGCCCAGGCCCGGGGGAGCGTTCTTTTCATGGGCGGCCCGCTTCCCGCCCAATTTGTAACAACCCGTTGCCAGCAGCCCAATGGCCTTGACTCGGGGAGGCCCCGGACAGATGATGCCGCCCGCACCACCCAGGTGGCGCGCATTTTTCGCAGCATCTCGTTAGGCGAGGCTCCTGCATAAACACAGGCCACTGATCTCACGACGTCCAGAGACGCCCAAGATCAGGACAGTTTTCATCGGATTAAGGTGTCAACCCAAGTGGCTTCCGGCATGCCGGATACGTTATGCAGTGCTAAAGCTGGTACGTGGGGATGAAAACACGCCGGACGGCGTCATTTCCTGCCTGTTACTCGTCAATCAAATTGCTGTTTTCTTGTCGACAGCGACCGGTGCGAGCCGGTTGCCTTCAGGCCCTGCCTGAAATCACATGAGGATATCTGTGATGAAGAAAACACACACCCTGCTCAACCGTCATCAACTGCTCGATCTCGCCGCCCTGCAGGGCTGGCTCGACCACAACCTGGACCCGGTGCAGCGGGCCGATCAACTGCTGACCCTGCGCCCGGAAGAGCTCAACTGCGTCTTCGATACTCTCCCTGCGCCGCGAGGAGCCGCCCTGCTCGCCTCCCTGTCGGCGGAGAGCGCGGGCCAGCTGCTGCTGCGTCTGCATGGCAGTATAGTGGGCGTGCTGCAGGAGGCCATTCCCCGGCGCGATATGGTGGCCATCCTGCGCAAGCTGGGTGCCCAGGATCGCACCAGGCTGCTGGCCCGCTTCCCGACCCAGGCGCAGGCCATCTACGATGCTCTGCTCGATTGGCCGAGCGAGTCGGTCGGTGCCAACATGCGCCACGAGTACCTGGCCGTCGACCAGGGCACCACGGTGGAGAGCGCCAAGCGGCGGATCCACGACGCCTGGGACAAGGCCCAACTGTTTCAGCACCTCTATGTGGTCGACGGCGAGCGGCGCCTGCTCGGCAGCGTCTCCCTCAAGTCCCTGCTGATCGCCGATCCGCTGCGACCGGTGAGCGAGCTGATGGAGCGGGAGGCGGTGCGGATCAACGCCCGGGCGGATCAGGAGCTGGCCGCCCGCCTGCTGATCGATCGCGACATCTCGACCCTGCCGGTGGAGGATCAGGGGCGCCTGGTGGGGGTCTTCCACGTGGATGACGCCGCCGACATCCTGGAGCTCGAATCCACCGAGGATGCGGAGTTGCAGGGGGGCTCATCCCCCCTGGATACCCCCTATCTGCAGGCCACTCCCTGGCAGCTGTGGCGCAAGCGGGTGGGCTGGCTGCTGATCCTGTTCGTAGCGGAGGCCTACACGGGGACAGTGTTGCGGGCCTTCGAGGAGCAGCTGGAGGCGGCCATCGCCCTGGCCTTCTTCATCCCCCTGCTCATCGGCACCGGCGGCAACAGCGGCACCCAGATCACCACCACCATAGTGCGGGCCATGGCGGTGGGGGAGGTGAGCCTGAAGAACCTCGGCACAGTGCTGAGAAAGGAGCTCTCCACCGGTCTGCTCATCTCGGCCGCCATTGCGTTGGCCGCCTGGGTACGGGCCTGGAGCCTGGGGGTCGGTCCCCAGATCGGCATGGTGGTCACCCTGACCATCATTGCCATCGTGCTCTGGAGCGCCGCGGTCGCCTCCATCATCCCCATGGTGCTGCGTCGCCTGCGCATCGATCCGGCCGTGGTCTCTGCCCCCTTCATCTCCACCTTGGTGGATGGTACCGGCCTCATCATCTATTTCGAAATCGCCAAATGGTTGCTGCCCGAGCTGCAGTGACAACGACAGAAGGCAAGAAGGCAGCCATCGGCTGCCTTCTTTCGTTTGAGGTGAACGATCACCCGAGCTGGAACAGCAGGGGCCAGCCCTGCTCCTGGCAATAGCGGTGCTCCTTCTCCAGGTTCTGGATCAGCAGGCGGTTCTCCTCGCACCAGTCGGTGGGCAGGGTGACCACCAGCTGATCCCCGGCGGCCTGCACTCGCCACTCCGGCAGCAGGTTGTCCTGGCGCCTGTGGTGGGCCGCCACCGCGAGGCGCAGGATGCGGATGCAGCGCAGCACCGTCTGCTCGTCGTGGTTGGGCAGGGCGGGCAGCTCCGAGAGCTTGAGCCCCTTGCGCTGGAAGCGCACCAGGGCCGCCAGCAGGGCCTGATCGTCCTGGTTGAAACCGGGCAGATCCGTGTTTTGCAGGATGTAGGCGGAGTGGCGATGGATGCCGCTGTAGTTGATGGCCAGACCGATTTCATGCAGCCGCGCCGCCCAGCCGAGGATGGCGCGATAGGGCTCGATGGGCATCTCCCAGGGGTCGCTCAGGGCGTCGAACAGATCGAGGACGCTCCGCTCCACCCGGGTGGCCTGGCGCTTGTCGATGTGGTAGTGGGAGCTGAGGGCCAGCGCGGTGCGCTCGCGAATGTCGTGGTGCTGCAGCCGCTCCTCGAACTCATAGAGCAGCCCCTCGCGCAGGGCGCCGTCGGAGTACTCCATCCGCTCGATGGGCAATGAGGTGAAGAGCCCGAGCAGTATGGCCACGGCGGCGGCAAAGACTCCCTGGCGCTCCTCGGTGAGGCCGGCGAGTTTGAGCTGGTCGACCCGCTTGTGCCTGAGCATCTCTTCTTTCAGCCGCTCCAGACCCGCCAGGGTGATGGCGCCATCCGTCCACTCCTCCCCTTGCAAGACGTCGCGCACGGTGCGAATGGAGCCCGAGCTGCCGAGGCAGCTCTGCCAGCCCAGCTTGCGGTACTGGTTGATGATGGGGGCGAGCTGGTGCTGCGCCTCCAGCACGGCGCTGTTGAAGGCCTTCTCGCTCAGCTTGCCGTTGGCAAAGAAGCTCTGGGTGAAGCTGACGCAGCCCATCTTGCGGCTGGTGAGGGCCTTGTGTTCGAAGCCCTCGCCAATAATCAGCTCGGTGCTGCCGCCGCCGATGTCCACCACCAGCACCTGGCCTTCGATGTGCTGGGTATGGGCGACCCCCTGATAGATGAGACGCGCCTCTTCCTGGCCGCTGATGATCTCGATGGGGTGGTTGAGCACCTCGGCTGCCTCGCGCACGAAATCCCGGGCGTTGCTGGCGCGGCGAAGGGTGTAGGTGCCGGCGATGCGGATCTGATCCGGCTTGATGTTGGTGAGGCGCTCGGCGAACAGGGCGAGGCAGTCGAGCCCCCGGGCCATGGCTTCCGCCGACATGCGGCGCTGCTCATCCATCCCCTCGGCGAGGCGAACCCGCTCCTTGATGCGATCGACGATCTGCATCCGCCCCTCGTTGAGGCGGGCGATGACCATGTGGAAGCTGTTCGACCCCAGATCGACAGCGGCGTACAGACTATTGTCCATTGTTTGACTCGATACGTTTGAGATAGTCGTAAATCGCAACCTGGGAGCGAACCTTGCGGCGGTTGCCCCGCTTCACGTATTCGTTCTTCTGATCGGCATCGATGACCCGCGCCTTGCAGGTGTCGCTCAGCTGCAGCTCGAGGATGTCCAGGATGCGTTGTTTCAGCCGCTCGTCGTAGATGGGGGTGCCCACCTCGATCCGGCCGTCGATGTTGCGGCTCATCCAGTCGGCGCTGGAGATGAACAGCTGGGGGTTGCCCTTGTTGTGGAACACCATCACCCGCGGGTGCTCGAGGAAGCGGTCTATGATGCTGATGACCTGGATGTTGTCGCTCAGGCCCGGCACCCCGGGACGCAGGGCGCACATGCCGCGGATGATCATCTGGATGGGCACCCCGGCCTGGCCGGCGGCATAGAGGCGGTTGATGAGGTCTCTGTCCACCAGGTTGTTGATCTTGAGGGTGATGCCGCTGGGCTGGCCCGCCTTGGCGTTGGCCAGCTCGTTGTCGATGAGGCGATAGAGCTGGCGGCGGCTGTTGATGGGGGAGACCAGCAGGTGGTTGAATTTGTAGCGTTTATAGGGGTACTCGATGTACTCGAACACTCCCTCCACCTCGGCGGTGATGTCCGGGTGGCGGGTCAGCAGGGAGAAGTCGGTGTAGATCTTGGCGGTCTTCTCGTTGAAGTTGCCGGTGCCGATATGGGCGTAGCGCACCGCCTCGCCATTCTCGTGGCGGGTGATGAGGCAGAGCTTGGAGTGGATCTTGAGGCTGGGCACCCCGAACACCACCTTGACCCCGGCATCGGTCAAAATGTTGGCCCAGTCGATGTTGGCCGCCTCGTCGAAGCGGGCGCGCAGCTCCACCACCACAGTCACCTTCTTGCCGTTGTTGGCGGCGTCGATGAGGGAGTGGATGATCCGTGACTTCTTGGCGACCCGGTAGATATTGATGCGAATGGCGCTGACCGCCGGATCGAACGCCGCCTGGCGCACCAGCTCGGTGAAGTGGTGGAACTTGTGATAGGGGTAGTAGAGCAGTATGTCCTGCTTGGTGATGGCGTCGAAGGCGTTGACGAAGCCATCGAAATCGCGGCAATCGAGGGCCGGTAGCTTGGGGTTTTCCAGATAGTCCCGGCCCACGTTGGGGAAGCCGATGAAATCCTTGAAGTTGTGATAGCGCCCGCCCGGCATGATGGCGTCGTAGGAGCTGATCTGCAGCTTGAGCTTCAGGAAGCTTATCATGGCCGCAGGCATCTCCCGCTCGTAGACGAAGCGCACCGGCATGGCGGTGAGGCGCTGCTTCAAGCCGTCACTCATCTTGTCCACCAGGCTCAGATCCAGCTGGTCGGAGAGATCGTACTCCGCATCCCGGGTCAGCTTGACCGCATAGGCCGCTATCTCGTCGTAGTCGAAGAAGCCCTTGAAGATCTCGTCCAGACAGAAGCGGATGACGTTGTCCAGGATGATGATCTGCTTCTTGCGGCGTGTCCCCTCCGGCGGCAGCTGGAAGAAGCGGGGCAGATCGTCGGTCGGCACCTCCACCAGGGCGTACTGGATCACCTGGCCGTTCTTCTTCATCTCGATGGCGAGATAGGTGTGCTCGTCTTTGAGGAACTTGACCGGGTTGACCTCCTTGTTGAGGAGGATGGGGATGATGTGACGCAGCACCTTCTCCTTGAAGAAGACCCGCAGCCACTGCTGGATCGCCTCTGAGAGCTGGTTCTCGTTGACCAGGAAGATGTTGTGGCGGGCCAGGGCGATCAGCAACTCCTTGTAGGTGTTGTCAAACGCCTCGCCGAGCGCCATCACCTTCTGCTGGATGGCGCGCAGCAACACCTTGGCCTCGTCATCGCCACCGTGCACCTCGTTGATGAGGATGCGGCGCTTGACGTCCGAGACCCGTACCTTGAAGAACTCATCCTGGTTGGAGGAGAAGATCCCCAGAAAACGGACCCGCTCGATGAGGGGGACCGTCTTGTCCATTGCCTCTTGCAACACCCGTTCATTGAATGAGAGCCAGCTAAGCTCTTTCTCTTCATACTGCCTGTCGGTGCTCATCTGGTGCCTCTGTACTCAGGTTGCGTCTGCGCGGAAGTTATGGCGTCAAACCATGACAAATTTATGACAACCCGCGTTATTCGGTCAGATCGTGATCGATGTCGACCACCAGATCGTCGGAGAGGGACTCCAGCGCCGTGATCAGATCGTCGAGTTCGAGCTGGGGCGGCAGGGCCACCAGGGCATGGGCATAGAAGAGCGGTGCGCCTGAGTGGGGGGCCGGCTCGCACCCCGTGGTGAGGTCGGCGACGTTGATGTTGAGCTGGCGCAGTATGCTGGCCACCTCGTGGACTATGCCGGGCCTGTCGTTGCCGGTGACGCTCAGCATCAGCTGGTTGGCGGGCTCGGGGCTGAGCTGGCCTTCGGCGAAGCTCACGGTGAGACCCGGCAGCATCACCAGTGCCTCGCACAGGCTGCGGTAGTGTTCGTCCGGCACGGCGACGTGCAAAATGCCGGCAAACTGCCCCGCCAGTTCGCTCATGGAGCTGGCCAGCCAGTTGCCCTGCTGCCGGGTGATGGTGTCGGCCAGGCTCTCGACGATGCCGGGCTTGTCTGCGCCGATCACGGTAACGACCAATTGCTTTTGCATCCTGCTCTCCTTGAATGGGACTGCGTGGGGTCATTGACGCCTGGCCGCGACTCTGTGCGCCGAAACGTCCATAGGCTCTAGCATTGTGCCTGCTGCGACAGGCCATATGAAGCCCGCTCCACGCAAATTTAGTGAAAAAACGCGAATGCCGGAGCGGCGTTGATTTCAACTCTGCCTGCCGGGGTTCCCCCGTGGTAGAGTGTTGCCCCTTCGTGTTTGATGAACTGGATATGTCTTGTGAACGGGGTATGTGTTTATGAATAGCCTTGTCGTATCGGGATCCGTGTTGTTGGTGCTGCTCCTGCTGGTGATCCTCTGGCGCAGGAGCAAGAGGGGCAAGGCCGAGCCCTATGAGCTGCAGGAGACCCTGTTCAGCCCCGCCGAGCGCGCCTTCCTCGGGGTGCTGGACTTGGCGGTGGGCGACCAGGCCCGGGTCTTTGCCAAGGTCAGGGTGGCAGATGTGCTGACCCCGCAGGCGCGCCTGGGCAAGGGCAAGTGGCAGCAGGCGTTCGACATGATCAGCGCCAAGCGCTTTGACTATCTGCTCTGCCACCCGACGGATCTCTCCTTCCTGTGCGCAGTGGAACTCGATGACAGCGCCCATCGCCACCAGAAGCGCAAGGTGCGGGATCTCTTCCTGAAGTCCGCCTGTGACAGCGCCGGCCTGCCGCTGCTGCAGATCCCGGCCAGCAGCCATTACCAGGTCGACGAGCTGCGCGAGCTGTTGCTGCCTCTGCTGGTCAAGACGAGCCTCCCGGTGGAGGATCTGTTGCCGGGGGAGCGCCGCGAGCCGACCTTCAACCCCTTGCTGCTCGATGGTGTGGACTTGAGTGCATCCCACCACGGGGGGCGCATGCCCAGGGCGCCACAGGCCGAGCCGCCTCAGCCTGACGAGCAGGGGCCGGTGCTGATGGACAACCCCTTCATCGGCCCGGACGAAGAGGAGGAGGAAGCGTCCGCCTCTGTGCCCCATTGCCCCCGCTGCGCGGCGCCCCTGGTGGCCCGGGAAGCGAAGAAGGGTCCCCATGCCGGCCGTCTGTTCCTGGCCTGCAGCCGTTTCCCCGAGTGCCGTTACGCCGCCCCCCAGGAGCAGGCCAGGCACTGATCCCCGCGCTGGCGCCGGCTGCGGTCGGCGCCTTGCCTCTCCTGCACCGCGTTCCACCCCGGGCGCCTGGCCGACAGCGGCTGTCCGAGTGTGATCCCCATCCCGCCCGGACCGCGCCGAGCGCGACAAGTTTTGACAAACCGCCAGAATTTTGGCACTTTGTGCACCCTATAACACAGTGCATAGCTCATTATCATAAGCACTTAAAAAACAATAACTTGGCGTCAGGTGTGTAAGGAAGATAAATATGATGGCTATGGGGGTGTTGATCGTTGATGCCGATGAACAGCGGCGTCAGCAACTGGGGACTGTGCTCTCCTTCATGGGGATCCCCTGGCAGGAGGTGGTGGAAACCGATCTGGACGTGGCCATCGAATCCTCCGGCCCGCTGCAAGGGATACTGACGGGCAAGCTGCTGGAGCGCTCCCTCGGCGAGCTGCTGGCCGCCTTCCCCCGCATCCCCTTCCTCTCCCTGATGCAGGCCGATCACCCCAACAGCAACTTCATCGGTGGCAGCGACGAGCCCTATACCTATGAGTCTCTGACGCGCCACCTGCACTTCTGTCAGGCCTTCATCTCCCTCCATCCCCGCCAGCAGGTGCACGACAAGGGCCAGACCCTGTTGCGACTGCTGGTGGGCAAGGGGCGGGGGATCCAGGAGGTGCGCCGCCTCATAGGCCAGGTGGCACAGACAGACGCCAACGTGCTGATCCTGGGGGAGTCCGGGACCGGCAAGGAGGTGGTGGCCCGCGCCATTCACGAGCTCTCTGCCCGCAGCGCCGGCCCCTTCGTGCCCATCAACTGCGGCGCCATTCCGGCTGAGCTCCTGGAGAGCGAGCTGTTCGGCCACGAGAAGGGGGCCTTCACCGGCGCCATCGCCGCCCGTCGCGGCCGCTTCGAGCTGGCCCAGGGGGGCACCCTGTTCCTCGACGAGATCGGCGACATGCCGCTGCCGATGCAGGTCAAGCTGCTGCGGGTGCTGCAGGAGCGGCTGTTCGACAGGGTCGGTGGCGGCAAGCCCATCCAGGCCGATGTGCGCATCATAGCGGCGACCCACAGGGATCTGGAGGCGATGATCCGCACCCAGGGTTTTCGCGAGGATCTCTACTATCGCCTCAACGTCTTCCCCATAGAGACGCCGCCCCTGCGCGAGCGCTGCGACGACATCCCCTTGCTGCTGCAGGAGCTGCTCAACCGCCACGGGGAGCAGCACAGGGGGATCATCCGCCTGACCCAGCGGGCCATGGAGTCCCTGATGCAGTACCCCTGGCCTGGCAACGTGCGGGAGTTGTCGAACCTCATCGAGCGGCTGCTGATCCTCTACCCGAACCAGATCATCGACGTGGCGGACTTGCCCGGTCGCTACCGTCTGCTGCCAAGCGAGCCGAGGGACGAGCGGCTCACCGAGATGGACGAGCGGGATGCCCTGGCCGCCGTGTTCCAGACGCCTCCTGCACTGGATTCGGGCCTTGCCGCGCCGCTGCCCATGCAGCTGCCCCAGGAGGGGCTCAATCTCAAGGAGATGCTGGCGGATCTCGAGGTGGAGCTGATCCGTCAGGCGCTGGAGTCCCAGGACGGGGTGGTGGCCCGCGCCGCCGACCTGCTGAGCATGCGCCGCACCACCCTGGTGGAGAAGATGAAAAAATACGGCATGAGCAAGGACAACTGAGGTCAATGCTTTGACGGCCATAGTCAAGGCATTGATATATAACAAGTAATTTAATGGCATGGAAATTGAATAAGCTGACCCAATCGCCAGTTTGAGGTCAGCTTTATGACAATCTCGCAGCAGGACAATCCGCTCCAGTCACACGAAGTGAGTCAGCTTTATGCCATCTTCACGGCACTGCCGACCGGCGTGCTGCTGCTCGATGGGGAGGGGCGGATCACCCGCGCCAACCCGGCCGCCCTGACCCTGCTGGGGGAGCCGCTGGAGGGGCAGGCCTGGCGCCAGATCATCGCCCGCTGTTTCCAGCCCAGGGAAGACGATGGTCACGAGATCTCCCTGCGGGACGGTCGCCGGGTGCAACTCTCCACCCAGCCGCTGCCGGATCAGCCCGGCCAGCTGGTGTTCATCACGGATCTCACCGAGACCCGCCAGTTGCAGGACAGGGTCAACCACATGAAACGGTTGTCGGCCCTGGGCAACATGGCGGCCTCTCTGGCACACCAGATCCGCACCCCCCTCTCCGCCGCCATGCTCTATGCGGCCAACCTCGCTAACCGCACCCTGAAACCGGAATCCCGCACCCAGTTCCAGCAAAAGTTGATGGCCCGGCTGCAGGATCTCGAGAAGCAGATAAACGACATACTGCTGTTTGCCCGCAACGGCGACAACCAGGTGGTGGCCCCTGTCTCGGTACAGGGGTTGCTGGCGGAGGTGCAGGCCGGTGCCGAGGCCTTCTGCCAGCAGCAGGGCTGCGCGCTGCACATGGAGGCGCCGGAGCCCGATCTCTGCCTGCTCGCCAACAGCAGCGCCCTGGCGGGGGCCATCAACAACCTGATCGCCAACGCCAGACAGGCCGGGGCCGATTCGCTCCTGGTGAGCGCGGTGCGCAGCGGCAACCGGGTGGAGATGCGCGTCCTCGACAATGGCAAGGGGATGCCTGCCCAGCTGCTCAACCAGATCTTCGAACCCTTCTTCACCACCCGCTCCCAGGGCACGGGCCTCGGGCTTGCCGTGGTGCAATCCGTGGTGCGCGCCCATCAGGGGGAGGTCAGCGTGGCCTCGGTGCCCGGAGAAGGGACCTGTTTTACCCTGTCGTTCCCCCTGCATCAGCAAGCGGTGCAGCTTGGAGGTGTAGCATGAATCCCATCTTGTCCCTGTGGTGCAAGGCCTGCGGGCCCGTGGTTGGAGGTGTGGCATGACCCAGGCCCGTATTCTGGTGGTGGAAGACGACAACGGCCTGCGCGAGGCGCTGGTGGATACCCTGCTGCTCGGCGGCTACGAATGCCGCGAGGTGGACAGCGGCGAGCGGGCCCTGCTGGCGCTCTCTCGCCAGCGCTTCGACATGGTGATCTCGGACATCCAGATGGGGGGCATGGACGGCCTCACCCTGCTAGCCAACATCCGCCAGCAGTATCCCCAGGTGCCTGTGCTCCTGATGACCGCCTACGCCAACATCGACGGTGCCGTGCGCGCCATGCGGGAGGGGGCCATCGACTATCTGGCCAAGCCGTTTTCCCCCGAGGTGCTGCTCAACCAGGTCAGCCGTTACGTGCCGGCCCAGAAGGTGGAGAAGCGCGCCGTGGTCTATGGCGATCCCAGGACCGCCGAGCTGTTCCAGCTGGCGACCCGGGTCGCCAGAAGCGAGGCCACCGTCATGGTGACAGGCCCGAGCGGGACGGGCAAAGAGGTGCTGGCCCGCTACATCCACGACAACTCCAGCCGCGCCGAGCAGGCCTTCGTCGCCATCAACTGCGCCGCCATTCCGGAGAACATGCTGGAGGCGACCCTGTTCGGCTACGAGAAGGGGGCCTTCACCGGCGCCGTGCAGGGGTGCCCGGGCAAGTTCGAGCAGGCCCAGGGCGGCACCCTGCTGCTCGACGAGATCACCGAGATGGATCTCGGCCTGCAGGCCAAGCTGCTGCGGGTGCTGCAGGAGAAAGAGGTGGAGCGGCTCGGCAGCCGCAAGATGATCCCGCTGGACGTGCGGGTCATCGCCACCAGCAACCGGGATCTGAAAAAAGCGGTGCAGGACGGCCTGTTTCGCGAGGATCTCTACTACCGTCTCAACGTCTTCCCCCTGCGCTGGACCTCCCTCTGGGAGCGGCCCGGCGACATACTGCCCCTGGCGGAGCACCTGCTGGCGCTCCATGCCAGTCAGCAGGGGCTGCCGACACCGCAGCTGGCCGATGCGGCGCGCGAGCGCCTGCTGGCCCACCCCTGGCCCGGCAACGTGCGCGAGCTGGACAACGTGGTGCAGCGGGCCCTGATCCTCTGCCCCGAGGGGCTCATCGGCTGCGAGCACCTGATCCTGGAGGAGACGGACGAGGAGCTGGTGCGCCCCCTCGAGCGTCTGTCGGGGGAGGGGCTCGGCGGCGAGCTCAAGCAGCAGGAGCACCAGATCATCCTGGACACCCTGCAGGAGTGCAACGGCAGCCGCAAGGAGGTGGCCGACAAGCTCGGCATCAGCCCGCGCACCCTGCGCTACAAGCTGGCCCAGATGCGTGACGCCGGCATAGAGCTGCCCGCCTAGCACCTGTTGCCGGTGTCATGGCCTTGCCGGCCCGGCTC
Organism: Aeromonas genomosp. paramedia; assembly: GCF_023093515.1. Taxonomy (NCBI): domain Bacteria; kingdom Pseudomonadati; phylum Pseudomonadota; class Gammaproteobacteria; order Aeromonadales; family Aeromonadaceae; genus Aeromonas; species Aeromonas genomosp. paramedia. Next base: position 64,513 of record NZ_JAAROG010000016.1, on the reverse strand, counting down.
GATTATCATGGGGCCCTCGGCATCATGAGCCTGGGCCCCGTTGTGACTGCAGACAAGAGCCTGATCGCAGACAAGGGGGTGCAGCGCCTTTACAAGGGACTCCTATGATCTCTCATCGCAAACTGGAAACCGTGCTCAACCACCTGCTCGAGCCTCACGCCATCAAGGACTACTGTCCCAACGGGCTGCAGGTGGAGGGGCGCGAGCGCATTCGCCGGGTGGTCACCGGCGTCACCGCCAGCCAGGCCCTGATCGATGCGGCGGTGGAGCAGGATGCCGATGCCATCCTGGTCCATCACGGCTACTTCTGGAGCGGGGAACCGCCCCAGATCACCGGCATGAAGCAGCGCCGGCTCAAGACCCTGCTGACCCACGACATCAATCTGTTTGCCTACCACCTGCCGCTGGACGTGCACCCCGAGGTGGGCAACAACGCCCAGCTCGCCAGGCTGCTCGGCATCAAGGTGCGCCGTGGTCTCGAACCCTGGAACAGCAAGAGCGTGGCCATGGTGGGCAAGCTGGAAGAGCCCATGAGCGGAGCCGACTTTGCCAGACTGATTGCCGAGCGGCTCGGCCGTGAGCCGCTCCATTGTGGCGACAGCGGCCCCGAGCTCATCAGCTCAGTGGCCTGGTGCACCGGCGGCGGCCAGAGCTACATCAACCAGGCGGCCGAGCAGGGCATCGATGCCTTCATCTCCGGTGAGGCTTCAGAGCAGACCATCCACACCGCCCGCGAGATGGGGATGCACTTCTACGCCGCAGGTCATCACGCCACCGAGCGGTACGGCGTCAAGGCGCTGGGGGAGTGGCTTGCCACCGTGCACGGGCTGGAGGTGACCTTTATCGATATCGACAATCCGGTCTAAACCTGTCCACGATCTGGCTACGAAACCGTGATCAAGGCTTATGTGCTGCTCGCTTATTGACAGTTTCTCGCTGCAGGTCGTGAACAGGTTTAAGCCTGTGCCTGTGGTGGGAAAATTCAGGAAACAAAAAGGAGGTCATCGGCCTCCTTTTTTCACATTTCGACAAGACGTCTGCTTACTCGCTGGCGTGACCCGCCGGGCCGAGTTCGGCGCCATCCAAGAGGGCGGCACCCTCCTGCATCTTGAGCCGTCCCTCGCAGAACCACTGCACCACCAGGGGGTAGATGCTGTGCTCCTGGACCTGAACCCGGGCAGCCACCTCGTCGGCACTGTCCCCTTCGAAGATGGGGACGCGAGCCTGCAGGATCACAGGGCCGCCGTCCAGCTCTTCGGTGACGAAGTGGACGCTGGCACCGTGCTCGCGCTCCCCATCGTCGATGGCGCGCTGGTGGGTGTGCAGCCCCTGGTATTTCGGCAGCAACGAGGGGTGGATGTTGATCATCCGCCCGGCGAAGTGACGCACCAGATCGGCACTCAGGATCCGCATAAAGCCGGCCAGCACCACCAGATCCGGCTGATAGTCCGTCATCAGGGCGAGCAGGGCGACGTCATACTCCGCCCGGCTGGCAAACTGCTGCTGGGCGAGAATGGCGGTGGCCACCCCGGCTTCCCTGGCGCGTACCAGCCCGTAGGCATCGGCCCTGTTGCTGATGACGCCGACCACCTCACCGGCAACCTTGCCGCTGGCGCAGTGGTCGAGAATGGTCTGCAGGTTGCTGCCGTTGCCGGAGATCAGCACCAGGATCCGTTTCATGGGGGAGGTCATTTTATGATGACTTGCTCTTCGCCATCGGCCGCCTTGGCGATGTGGCCTATGTGCCAGGCGTTCTCGCCTTCGGCCTTGAGCAGGGTCAGCGCCTTGTCCAGCTGATCCGCCGGCAGGGCGATGATCATGCCGACACCGCAGTTGAAGGTGCGGTACATCTCGTGGCGGGTGACATTGCCGGCCTGCTGCAGCCAGCTGAACACCGCCGGCCACTGCCAGCTCTGCTCGTCGATCACCGCCTGGGTATTGGCGGGCAGCACGCGGGGGATGTTCTCCCAGAAGCCGCCACCTGTGATGTGGGACAGGGCGTGGATCTCGCACTCCTTGATGAGCTTGAGCACCGGCTTCACATAGATGCGGGTCGGCTCCAGCAGGGCGTTGGCCAGGGTGGTGTCACCCAGCGGCTGATGCACGTCGGCCTGGGAGACTTCCAGGATCTTGCGCACCAGGGAGAAGCCGTTGGAGTGGGGGCCGCTCGCGGCCAGGGCGATCAGGGCATCCCCTTCGCCGACCTTGCTGCCGTCGATGATCTCGCTCTTCTCCACCACACCGACGCAGAAACCGGCGATGTCGTAGTCTTCCCCTTCATACATGCCAGGCATTTCGGCGGTCTCGCCGCCCACCAGGGCGCAGCCGGACTGCTCGCAGCCTGCACCTATGCCGGTGACCACGGCGGCGGCGGTGTCTACATCCAGCTTGCCGGTGGCATAGTAGTCGAGGAAGAACAGGGGCTCGGCGCCTTGCACGATGAGGTCATTGACGCACATGGCCACCAGATCGATGCCCACGGTATCGTGCTTCTTCAGATCGATGGCCAGACGCAGCTTGGTGCCCACACCGTCGGTACCGGAGACCAGTACCGGCTCCTTGTAGCCAGCAGGGATTTGACACAGGGCCCCAAAGCCGCCAAGACCACCAAGGACTTCAGGACGACGAGTGCGCTTTGACACGCCCTTGATACGTTCAACCAGTGCATTGCCGGCATCGATATCTACGCCAGCATCCTTGTAGCTCAGTGAGGTTTTGTCAGTCACGCGTATTCCCCGTCATATAGAAAAGTGGAGGGTAAAATTCGGGGCGTATTCTACCAGTGGGTGGGTAAAAGCAGAAAGAAAATCGTTTGCGCGTTTTTGCGTGGAAAAGCTCTACAAGCCGCAGCTTTTGTTGTATGATTCCGCGATTTTTTGGCGCCGGTTCGAGGAGATAATAATGAAAGTCGTTGAAGTCAAACACCCCCTGGTCAAGCACAAGATCGGCCTGATGCGCGAAGGCGACATCAGCACCAAGCGTTTCCGTGAACTGGCCAAGGAAGTGGGCAGTCTGTTGACCTACGAAGCGACCTCTGACTTCGAAACCGAGAAAGTTACCATCGATGGCTGGAACGGGCCAGTGGAAGTTGACCAGATCAAGGGCAAGAAGGTCACCGTCGTGCCTATCCTGCGCGCCGGTCTTGGCATGATGGACGGCGTGCTCGAGCACATGCCGAGTGCCCGTGTCAGCGTGGTCGGCATCTACCGTGATGAAGAGACCCTGCAGCCGGTTCCCTATTTCGAGAAGATCGTCAGCAACATCGAAGAGCGTCTGGCCCTGGTCATCGACCCCATGCTGGCCACCGGCGGCTCCATGATTGCCACCATAGATCTGCTGAAGAAGAAAGGCTGCCAGTCCATCAAGGTGCTGGTGCTGGTTGCCGCCCCGGAAGGGATCAAGGCGCTGGAAGCCGCTCACCCCGACGTGGAGCTGTTCTGTGCCTCCATCGATCAGGGACTGAACGAGAAGGGCTACATAGTCCCGGGTCTGGGGGATGCCGGCGACAAGATCTTCGGCACCAAGTAACCCCTGACACCATAGCCGCTCTCTCTGAGCGCAAGCGGAGCCGGCACCTTGCCGGCTCCGTCGTTTATCCCGCCCTCCGGCTTGCTGCCATGCGCGCCTTGCCGCTACCATAAGCAGCATCCCCCATTTCGAGAATCTTCTTTATGCTGAAACGCTTAGCGACTCTCCTCTGCTGTCTGCCACTCATGGTGTCGGCTGCCCAGGTGACCGACCTCTATCAGGGCAAGGCGCCGACCAGCGGCGACATGACGGCCGCCCAGTCCCAGGCTCTGGGGGAGGTACTCGTCAAGGTGACCGGCAGGCGCGACATCCTCACCCAGCCCGAGGTGGCCAAGGCGCTGGCGGCCCCCGGTGACTATGTGCAGCACTACGGCTATCAGGATGTGGGACCGGTCAAGTTTCTCAAGGCCGATTTCAACGTGGCCAAGGTCAATGCCCTGGTAGGCCAGAGCAAGTTCCCCCTGCTGGGGCCCGTCCGCCCGCAAATGGCACTCTGGCTGGTAATAGATGAAGGGGAGCGCCGCATACTGCCGGATCAGTCCAGCGACGGCTGGTCCGCCGCCCTGCGCGGCCAGGCCCAGGCCATGGGGTTGCCGGTCAGCATCCCGCTGATGGATCTGGACGACAACATGGCGGTCAGCGCCACCGATGTCTGGGGCCGCTTCGCCGACCCCATCCTCAAGGCGAGCGAGCGCTATGGCGCCGAGATGGTGGTGCTGGGCAAGCTGACGCCGGAAGGGGAGAAGTGGAGCATCGACTGGGGGCTCTATGGCGCCAAGCCGGGAGCTCAGGGCGGCGCAGAGCTGACCGAGCTGACCAAGGGGGCCGGTTCGGGTACCCAGGCCGAGGTGGCGCAGGGCATGGCCGATGCCCTGGCGGGCTGGCTGGTGCAACAGTACGGCACTCGCCTGTCCGGGGTCGTCTCCAGCCAGACCCTGGTGGTGGAGGGGTTGTCCGGCATCGACGGCATGATCCAGATACAGAAGATGCTGCAGGGCATGGCCAGCGTCACCAAGGTGGCGATCGGCAAGCTGGAGGGGGACAAGGTGACCTTCAACCTGTCGCTTCAGGGGGACAAGGCCGAGCTGGTAAGGGGCCTGCAACTGGAGAGCCGCCTGCACCAGATCGAAGACAACGAGAGCGGTCTGCGTTATCAATGGTCGCAGCCCTGACGCTTTCTGCTGAGCCCAACCGCCCGGCATGAAGAGTCTGTGCGGTTCTCCAGCTCGAGAGCCAGCAGTGCTAGATCGAAGACAACGAGCGCGGTCTGCGTTATCAATGGTCGCAGCCCTGACGCTTTCTGCTGATCCCAACCGCCCGGCATGAAGAGTCTGTGCGGTTCTCCAGCTCGAGAGCCAGCAGTGCTGGATCGAAGACAACGAGCGCGGTCTGCGTTAACAGTGGTCGCAGCCCTGACGCTTTCTGCTGATCCCAACCGCCCGGCATGACCCGGGCGGTTCTCTATCTGCCGCTGCAATGATACACTTGGGCGCAAATATCACAGTCAAAGCCCAACGAGTGAAGCAACCGGCCCAACTGTCTTTAGCCGTACAATTACCGGATGATGAAACCTTCGTCAGTTTCTATCCCGGCAACAACGCCCATCTGATCACCGCCCTCAAGAATGCGGCCATCGGTCAGGGCGCTCCTTTCCTCTATTTCTGGGGAGCCAAGGGCTCCGGACGCTCCCACCTGCTGCACGCCACCTGCGCCGAGGTCAATGCCCGCGACGCCGCAGCCGCCTATCTCTCCCTCGATCAGTTCGAACAGCTGGATCCCAGCATGCTCGACGCCCTCGAAAGCCTGCCCCTGGTCTGTCTCGACAGCCTGGAAGCCATCGCCGGCAATGCCCTGTGGGAGCGGGCCCTGTTCGATTTTTACAATCGCTGGAAAGAGAAAGGCGAGGGTACCCTGGTGGTCACCGGCTGCAGCGCCCCGCGCAAGCTGGGGCTGCAACTGCCGGATCTCGCCTCTCGCCTCGATTGGGGAGTGAGTTTCCATCTCGACGAGCTCGATGACGAAGGCAAGCTCAGTGCCCTGCAGCTGCGTGCCGAGCTGCGGGGCTTCAAACTGCCCATCGACGTGGGCCGCTTCCTGCTCAACCGCTTGTCCCGCGACATGCGCACCCTGCTCACCACCCTCAATCAGCTCGACAACGCCTCCTTTCGCGCCAAACGCAAGCTCACCATCCCCTTTGTCAAAGAGATCCTCGAACTCTGAGCCAACGGTGATTGCCTGTCTGCGCCACATCTTTGAGTGGCGAGCAAAAAGAAACCCCGGCACCAGGCCGGGGTTTTGGTTCGAGCGAGATGGCTCGTGTCATGGGGTGATCAGTGGAACTGGTCTTCTTCGGTGGAACCGGTCAGGGCTGTCACCGAGGACTGGCCACCCTGGATGACGGTGGTCACCTTGTCGAAGTAACCGGTACCCACTTCCTGCTGGTGTGCCACGAAGGTGTAACCCCGCTCGGCGGCCGCGAACTCCGGCTGCTGCACCATCTCGACGTAGTGCTTCATCCCTTCGCCGCGGGCGTACTGGTAGGCCAGCTCGTACATGTGGAACCACATGTTGTGGATGCCCGCGAGGGTGATGAACTGGTACTTGTAGCCCATGTCGGAGAGCTCCTGCTGGAAGCGGGCGATGGTGGCATCGTCCAGGTTCTTCTTCCAGTTGAAGCTCGGGGAGCAGTTGTAGGCCAGGATCTTGTCCGGGTACTGGGCCTTGATGGCCTCGGCAAACTGGCGAGCCTCGTCCAGATCCGGCTTGGCGGTCTCGCACCACACCATGTCGGCGTAAGGGGCATAGGCCAGGCCGCGGGAGATGGCCTGCTCGATACCGGCCTGCACCTTGTAGAAGCCCTCGGCGGTACGCTCACCGGTCAGGAAGCCGGCATCGTAGGGATCGGCATCCGTGGTCAGCAGGTCGGCGGCGTTGGCGTCGGTACGGGCGATCACTAGCGTGGTGGTGCCGCAGACATCCGCGGCCAGACGGGCGGCGATCAGTTTTTGCACCGCTTCCTGGCTCGGCACCAGCACCTTGCCTCCCATGTGACCGCATTTTTTCACGGACGCGAGCTGATCTTCGAAGTGCACGCCGGCGGCGCCCGCTTCAATCATGCCCTTCATCAGCTCGAAGGCGTTCAGCACGCCGCCGAAACCGGCTTCCGCATCCGCGACGATCGGCAGGAAGTAGTCGATGAAGCCGGCATCCTGCGGACCCACCTTGTTGGCCCACTGGATCTGGTCGGCACGTGCAAACGAGTTGTTGATGCGCTCCACCACGGACGGGACAGAGTTGGCCGGGTAGAGGGACTGATCCGGGTACATGGTGGAGGAGAGGTTGTTGTCCGCCGCCACCTGCCAGCCGGAGAGGTAGATGGCCTCTATGCCTGCCTTGGCCTGCTGCACCGCCTGGCCGCCGGTCAGGGCGCCGAGGCAGTTGACGTAGCCCTTCTTGGCGCCGCCGTGGATCAGCTCCCACAGCTTGTCGGCGCCGCGCTGGGCCAGGGTGTGTACCGGCTGCAGGCTGCCGCGCAGGTTCACCACGTCTTCGGCGCTGTAGCCGCGTTTGATCCCTTTCCAGCGGGGGTTTTCTGCCCAGTCTTTCTCGATAGCCTGGATCTGTTGCTCACGGGTCAGTGCCATATCAGTTCCCTCTTTCATTGATTTCACGTTTCCATTGATTTGTTATGGACGAGCCCCTCCCGGGGCCCGGATTCAGAGCCGCTCGTAACCGGGCAGCGTCAGAAAATCGATCAGGGTGTCGGCGCAGGTGATCTGCTCCATCAGCTCGCTCGCCTCGGCGAAACGACCTGCCTGCCAGCGGGCCTCGCCCACCTCGGCTTTGACCACCTCCTGCTCCTCAGCCAGCATCTGGCGGAACAGCGCCTTGGTCACCACCTTGCCATTGGTGAGGCTCTTGCCGTGGCGGATCCACTGCCAGATGGAGGTACGGGAGATCTCGGCGGTGGCGGCGTCTTCCATCAGGCCGTAGATGGGCACGCAGCCGTTGCCGTTGATCCAGGCCTCCAGGTATTGCAGGGCGACCCGGATGTTGGTGCGCATGCCCGTCTCGGTGCGCTCCCCCTCGCAGGGGGCCAGCAGATCGGCGGCGGTGATGGGGGCATCCTGCTCGCGCAGCACACCGATCTGGTTCTTGGCGCCAGCCGGGATGGCGGCGTTGAACACCGCCATGGCGGTATCGGCGAGGCCGGGGTGGGCGACCCAGGTGCCGTCGTGGCCGTTGTTGGCTTCACGCTCCTTGTCAGCCTTCACCTTGGCAAATACCTGTTCATTCACCGCAGGATCTTTAGCCGGGATAAAGGCAGCCATGCCGCCCATGGCGAGGGCGCCGCGCTTGTGACAGGTCTTGATCAGCAGGCGCGAGTAGGCGGAGAGGAACGGCTTGTCCATGGTCACCACCTGGCGGTCCGGCAGGACACGGTCAGGGTGATTCTTCAAGGTCTTGATGTAGCTGAAGATGTAGTCCCAGCGGCCGCAGTTCAGCGCCACTATGTGATCCTTCATCTGATAGAGCAGCTCGTCCATCTCGAACACCGCAGGCAGGGTCTCGATGAGGACGGTGGCCTTGATGGTGCCGCGGGGCAGACCGAACTTGTCCTCGGTCCAGGCGAACACCTCGCTCCACCAGCGACCTTCCAGGTGGCTCTGCAGCTTGGGCACATAGAAGTAGGGGCCCGAGCCCTTGGCCAGCAGCGCCTTGTGGTTGTGCAGGAAGTAGAGGGCGAAGTCGAACAGGCCGCCGGGGATGGCCTCGCCATCGAAGGTGACGTGTTTTTCCGGCAGGTGCAGACCACGGACCCGGCAGATAAGCACGGCGGGATCGGGATTGAGGGTGTAAGCCTTGCCTTCCGGACTGGTGTAGGAGACGGTGCCATTGACCGCATCGCGCAGGTTGATCTGACCCTCGATCACCTTGTTCCAGGCGGGCGCCAGTGAATCCTCGAAGTCCGCCATGAACACCTTGACGTTGGCGTTGAGGGCGTTGATCACCATCTTTCGCTCGACCGGGCCGGTGATCTCCACACGGCGGTCCTGCAGATCGGCGGGAATGCCGCGCACTGTCCAGCTGCCTTCGCGGATGTGGGCGGTTTCGGGCAGGAAGTCCGGCAACTCGCCGCCATCGATGCGAGCCTGGCGAGCCACCCGTTGTTTCAGCAGTTCATTGCGCTGAGGAGCGAAGCGTTCCACCAGTTCGGATACCAGGGCCACCGCATCCGGCGTCAGGATCTGCGCGTAATCGGGAAGCATCTCGCCTTGGATGCGCAGACGGGTGCTGCTGATGGTCTGGGCCGGTGCCGACATAGGTTTCACTCCTTTGAAAGTTACATTTTGAACTTACTAACTACGACTAACGTCTATATCCGTTTCTCTTAAACTCCCCGTAACAGCGGGGTAACACGACTCATAAGGTGCAAAATAATGCTTGGTTCGTCAACTTGATTTTTAAAACAGGTGTTTTTGGTTGGTATTTAAGTTAATGTTTTTAAAGTGGTTATGTGATTAGCATAAAAGCTCTACGCAGATGGTTATGCTCTCGACTGGCAAGGCTGTCAGGGGGGATGAAAGCGCCGGGTGCGGCACATCAAAAATGTAATTAATTACGTAATAAAATTACCAATGCAAAAACAAATCCCGACCTTACTCCAGGCTTTGCGAAAACAGCTGTATGAAATGCCTGCTACCAACACAGTCAGCATCTGGTATATGACGTCATTGACAGGTGAACTGCCGTTTAAAACGAAATGGTCAAATCTTGCGAAGTGGGGGCATAGGGGGGCGAGTGGTAGAAATGACGAGCAATAACGTAGGTTTGTATCAAGGGGCAGGGGCAGGGGGGAGGGCGATGACGGGGAACGGAGTAGTGAATAACACCAGTCCCTGGATGTTTATCAGCATTTTATGGTTATTTTCGTTGGCGGCTTTTTAGCCGGGTCGGGACGGGGTGCCGGACAACAAAACCGGCCTTTCATCCGCAGGGTTTGGAGAGGGGCTGGGCCAGAATCGCCTCAGTAGTCATCATCCGGCGCGGCGAGATCGATCACATCGAGATGCACTGTGCCGCCGAGGCCGGTGTCGGTGGATTCGAGATCGGAATGGGGTGAGGAGAGAAGGGGCTGATCGGGCTGAGTGTCGACTGCTTGGTTCATGGGTGCTTGCCTCAATGGATTGCAAGCCGGTTGGTGATTCCCTCACCCTGATGCCACCTCCCTGTCTGATGGCCGGCGGAAAAGTTGCGTATCCTAGCGGGACTTTATGAAAGCTTCAAGTGGTTCTGTATAAAATTCATGCCATCACAGCCTCTGTGCAAGCCACCGGGGTGAGACAAGAAGAGGACGTGCAGGGGACGGGTAGAAAGAAGGCAAAAAAATAGCCCAGTCGTTTGACTGGGCTATTTTCGGGGAAAATGGTCGGTGTGAGAGGATTCGAACCTCCGACCCTCTACACCCCATGCAGATGCGCTACCTGGCTGCGCTACACACCGACGGAGTCAGCTCGGCTGACGGGAAGGGAGTCTAATAGGATGAACTCTAGGGTGCAACTCCTTTTTTATCAGGGAGATGCCGATTGCTTCTTTATTGCTCAACCAAGATGCAACTTGGGCCTTGGCAGGAGTTTTGGCATAATCGCCGCCCACCTCGCCCGGTGCAGGTGGCCCTGGATCCGGGCCGAGCGGACAGGGCCGTCTTTGATGATGAATACAGATAAATGAGAGGAGCGGCCGTGGAGCCAGCACAGAAGAACGCAGCCGAGATGCAGATCACCCAGGACGAGCGCTGGATGCGTCATGCCATGGCCCTGGCGGCCAGGGCGGAAGGGATAGGGGAGATCCCGGTCGGTGCCGTGCTGGTGCTGGGGGACGAGGTGGTCGGCGAGGGGTGGAACCGCTCCATCAGCGCCCATGACGCCTGCGCCCATGCGGAGATCATGGCGATCCGTGCCGCCGGCATCACGCTGGAGAACTACCGGCTGATCGACACCACCCTCTATGTGACGCTGGAGCCCTGCTGCATGTGTGCCGGCGCCCTCATCCACAGCCGGGTGAAGCGGGTGGTCTACGGGGCCCGCGATCTCAAGACCGGGGCGGCGGGCTCGGTGTTCGACATTTTGCAGGACCCGCGCCACAACCACAACGTCGAGCTGACGGGAGGCGTGCTGGCAGAGGCCTGCTCGGCCCAGCTGTCGGACTTCTTCAAGCGGCGCCGCGCCGAGAAGAAGGCGGCCAGAGAGGCGCTGAAACAAAGTGGTGGCCCGGCCCTCTGAGGCGGGCGGGGCATCGTCTTGCCCGTCCCGGATTTATTCACATATCCACATATAAAACAGAGGGTTGGCACTTCGGCTTGCCCTCGCTCTCCGGTCAGTATCCCCCCTGAAATAACCTCTTCACAGAGACTCTCGATGTAACAAAACTGTCATGCAACCGCCATATAATGCCGCCAAGCCTAGCTCACATTGAGGTCTTGCATGTCATCGGAATCGTTAAACCTGGTCATGGCGGGCAGTAGAAAACGCCGGATCAAGGATAAATTGGCCAAGTACGGCGTCACCACAGGGGGAGCCCTGGTACTGGTGGCCCTGCTGCTTATCTTCTTCTACCTGCTCTATGTGGTGAAACCCATCTTCAATGGCGCCAGCGTGGAGGCGACCTCCTCCTTTACCCTGCCGACGCAGGGCAAGACGGCCTGGCTCGGCGTCGAGGAGCAGAACGAGATAGGGTATCGCTTCAACGACCAGGGTCAGGTCAGCTTCTTCGCCGTCAAGGCGGATGGCGGCGTCAAGGTGGGTCAGGTGCTGGGTCAGGCCAGTGTGGCCGGTGACGTCACCGCCGTCGCCCCTCCCGCGCCGGGCCAGAAGCTCATCGCCTATGGCTTTGCCGATGGCAAGGCCATGGTGGTGCAGCCCTCGTTCAAGGTCTCCTACCCGAATGACGTGCGCGTCATCGAGCCCAGCCTGCAATATCCCTTCGGCGAAGAGCCTGTGGTGATAGATCCCCAGGGCAAGGCGCTGACCCGCATGGTGTTCGAGGCGACCAAGGACAAGATGGCCACCGCCGCCGTGACCGAGGATGGCCGTGGCGTGATGACGGTGATGAGCGGTGAGGAGAACTTCCTCTCCGGCGAGATCGAGTGGAGCCGCCAGAACTACGCCATTCCTTCCCTGCCTCGTCACGTGGATCAGATGCTGCTGACCCCCAATCTGCGCATCCTGTTCGTGCGTGAAGGCAATCGCCTGTCTGTCTATGACATCCACAACCTGAGCGACATCTCCCTGCGCGACGTCATGGAGATCAATGCCCCCAACGCCGACGTGACCCAGGTTGCCCTGCTCTCCGGCGCCTCCTCCCTGATGGTGGGCAATGACAATGGCGTCATCTCCCAGTGGTTCGAGGTGGCAAAAGATGGCAAGCGCCAGTTCACCCAGATCCGTGACTTCAAGGGCGACGGCCCGGTCGCGCTGCTGACCCCGGAGCATTTCCGCAAGGGCTTCATCAGCGCCGCCAACGACGGGACCATCAACTTCTTCCACGCCACCGGCGAGGCCAAGCTGCTTGGCGAGACCATAGAAGGGGGCGCCCTGGCGGCCCTGGCCATCTCTCCCCGTCACAACCTGTTGCTGACCCAGCAGGGGAATGACTTCAAGGTATTCGAGGTGGAGAACGATCACCCCGAGGTGACTTGGTCCGCCCTGTGGCAGGAGGTGTGGTACGAAGGGTATCCGGAGCCCCAGTATGTGTGGCAGTCCACCTCTGCCAGCAACGACTTCGAAGCCAAGCTGAGCCTGGTGCCCCTGGTGTTCGGGACCCTCAAGGCCTCCTTCTACGCCATGCTGTTTGCGGTGCCGCTCGGCGTCGCCGGTGCCATCTACACCGCCTACTTCATGTCGGCGGGTCTGCGCAAATACGTCAAGCCGACGGTGGAGATCATGGCGGCGCTGCCGACCGTCATCCTCGGCTTCCTGGCGGGTCTGTGGCTGGCCCCCATCATCGAAGGGGCGCTGCCAGGGGTGATCCTGCTGCTGCTGTTGCTGCCGATGGGCATGTTGCTCACCGCCCTGGTGTGGAACTACCTGCCGGAGCGCGGCCGCTCCTGGCTGCCGGAGGGCTGGCACGCCATCCTGCTCATTCCTGTGCTGCTGCTGATTGGCTGGGGCGCCTTCGCCTTGAGCCCGCTCATCGAGAATGCCTTCATGCACGGGGATTCGCGCATCTGGCTGACCCACGAGATGGGCATCAAGTTTGACCAGCGCAACTCCCTGGTGGTCGGTATCGCCATGGGCTTCGCCGTCATACCCACCATCTTCTCCATCGCCGAAGATGCGGTCTTCTCGGTGCCCAAGCACCTGACCCAGGGCTCCCTGGCGCTCGGCGCCACCCCCTGGCAGACCCTGAGCCGGGTGGTGATCCTGACCGCGAGTCCGGGCATCTTCTCGGCGGTGATGATGGGCCTGGGCCGCGCCGTGGGCGAGACCATGATAGTGCTGATGGCCACCGGCAACACCCCCATCATGGACTTCTCCATGTTCCAGGGGCTGCGTACCCTGGCGGCGAACATCGCGGTGGAAATGCCGGAGTCGGAAGTGGGCAGCTCCCACTACCGGGTGCTCTTCCTCGCGGCCTTCGTCCTCTTCGTATTCACCTTTATGTTCAACACCCTGGCCGAGTTCATCCGTCAGCGGTTGCGTGAAAAGTACAGCTCTCTGTAATGAGCCGTTCCATCAAAAGCGGCGCTCTGCATATGAACAAGGAATCGATAATGGGTAAGTGGTTTAAATCGGGGGCCCCCTGGATCTGGATGACGGGGGGCGCCGTCAGCCTGAGTCTGGTGGCTGTACTGGGTCTGCTGTTGCTGATCGGCTGGCGTGGTCTGGTCTACTTCTGGCCGCACCCCATCTATGAGTGGCAGCTTGAAGACGCCAGCGGCAACAAGAGCGTGCTGATCGGCGAGATCAACGACCGCGAGCTGGTACCTGTGGAGCGGCTGCGCGCCGCGGGTCAGGCGCTGGAGGGGGAGGAGCGCGAGCTGCTGACCCGTTATCTGGTCAAGACCGGCAACCGCGAGTTCGTCGACCTCGACTTCCGCTGGGTGCTGGAGACCGACATCAAGTCCCGCACCCAGCCCGCCGAGCTCGCCATGGTGGAGCGTGCCACCAACGGCAACTTCTACGGTTACATCACCTCGGTGAAGGAGGATGGCCGCGAGCTGACCCAGGATCTGCATCCTGCCCTGCAACGGGTACTGGCCCGTGCCAACGCCCTGTCGGAACAGGCCAACGATCTGCAAAAGGGAGACATCGGCGGCATCAACTACCAGCTGGAGCGACTGCGCCTGAAAGAGCGCAAGGCGGAGCTGGAAGGGGAGCTGACCGACGCGCTCAAGGCGGACCTCGCCGCGCAGCGCCAGGCCCTGAACGATCGCTATCAGGTGCTGGAGAAGGAACTTTTCTCCCTGCGTGCCCAGGCGGACAGAGACGCCATCACGGTCAAGGACATGCGTGGCGAGCAGGTGACCATGCCCATGTCCAAGGTGCTGGACGTGGTCTGGCCCAACGACATGAGCCTGCCCGCCAAGGTGGGTCACTGGTTCCACCAGATTGGCAAGTTCGTCTCCGACGATCCCCGTGAGGCCAACACCGAGGGCGGCGTCTTCCCGGCCATCTTCGGCACCGTCTTCATGGTGTTGCTGATGGCCATCATAGTGACGCCCCTTGGGGTGGTGGCTGCCGTCTACCTGCACGAGTACGCGGGCAAGAACAGCCTGACCAAGATCATCCGCATCGCGGTGATCAACCTGGCGGGTGTGCCCTCCATCGTCTACGGCGTGTTCGGTCTGGGCTTCTTCGTCTACACCCTCGGTGGCTCCCTGGACCAGCTGTTCTATCCGGAAGCGCTGCCGAGCCCGACCTTTGGCTCACCCGGCGTCATCTGGTCGGCGCTGACCCTGGCCATCCTGACCCTGCCGGTGGTGATCGTCTCCACCGAAGAGGGGCTGGCGCGGATCCCGAGCACCATACGCCAGGGCTCCCTGGCCCTGGGGGCCACCCAGGCCGAGACCCTGTGGCGCATAGTGCTGCCCATGGCGAGCCCGGCCATCATGACCGGCCTCATCCTGGCGATCGCCCGGGCCGCCGGTGAAGTGGCACCGCTGATGCTGGTGGGGGTGGTAAAACTGGCACCGACCCTGCCGATGGATGGCAACTTCCCGTACCTGCACGTGGAGCGCAAGTTCATGCACCTGGGCTTCCACATCTATGACGTCGGCTTCCAGAGCCCGAACGTCGAGGCGGCGCGCCCCCTGGTCTACGCCACCTCCTTCCTGCTGGTGACGGTGATCGTGGGCCTCAACCTGACGGCCATCGGCATTCGTAACCACCTGCGCGAGAAATTCCGGTCGCTGGAGCATTAATCCAGCCACCCCTGAGACAAGAGATGCGCGGCCCGGCGGCCGCCATCAACAGCATGATGGTCGCCGGAGTGTATCCGGCCACCTTGAACTGATTTGAGGTAACAGATGATTAACGTAACACCGACTTCGACCCAGCATACCGCCCTGGACCTGCTCAACCTGAGCCCGGAGCAGACCGCCCTTGAGGTCAAGGATCTCAACCTGTACTACGGCAACAAGCAGGCGCTGTTCAACGTCAACATGAAGATCCCGAAAGGGCAGGTGACGGCCTTTATCGGTCCGTCCGGTTGTGGCAAGTCGACGCTGCTGCGCTGCATCAACCGGATGAACGATCTGGTGGAGATCTGCCGCATCGAGGGGGAGATCCAGCTGCATGGCCACAACATCTACGACAAGAGCGTGGATGTCTCCGCCCTGCGCCGTCAGGTGGGCATGGTGTTCCAGCGCCCCAACCCCTTCCCGAAATCCATCTACGAGAACGTGGTCTATGGCCTGCGCCTGCAGGGCATCAACGACAGACGCACCCTGGACGAGGCCGCCGAGCGCTCACTGCGCGGCGCGGCCCTGTGGGAAGAGGTGAAGGATCGCCTGCACGACAACGCGTTCGGCCTCTCAGGTGGTCAGCAGCAGCGTCTGGTGATCGCCCGTGCCATCGCCATCGAGCCGGAAGTGCTGCTGCTCGATGAACCGACCTCGGCGCTCGACCCCATCTCCACCCTCACCATCGAGGAGCTGATCAACGAGCTCAAGAGCCAGTTCACCGTGGTGATAGTGACCCACAACATGCAGCAGGCGGCGCGGGTGTCGGATCAGACCGCCTTCATGTACATGGGCGAGCTCATCGAGTACTCGAACACCAACACCATCTTCACCACCCCGGCCAAGAAGAAGACCGAGGACTACATCACCGGTCGTTACGGCTAAGGCATGGTTGGTGCAACAGGGGTTATTGGTATGAACAAGATGAGCATCAATAAACAGATTACCGGTCGGTTCAACGGCTAAGGCATGGTTGGTGCAATAAGGGTTATTGGTATGAACAAGATGAGCATCAATAAACAGATTACCGGTCGGTTCAACGGCTAAGGCATACTCGGAGCAACAAGGATTATTTGTATGGACAATATGAACCTCAATAAACACATCTCCGGTCAGTTCAATGCCGAGCTCGAGAACGTGCGCAACCAGGTGCTGGTGATGGGCGGTCTGGTGGAGCAGCAGCTGACCGACGCCATCTCCGCCATCCACATCCAGGATCTGGATGCGGCGCGCAAGATAGTGGCCAACGACCACAAGGTCAACGCCATGGAAGTGGCCATCGACGAGGAGTGCACCCGCATCATCGCCAAGCGTCAGCCCACCGCGTCCGACCTGCGCCTGGTGATGGCCATCATCAAGACCATCACGGATCTGGAGCGCATCGGCGACGTGGCGGACAAGATAGCCCGCATGCTGACCGACAACGCCAACAAGCCGCAGCCGCCGCTGGTGTCCCTCGAGAACATGGGCCGTCGCACCATCAAGATGCTGCACGACGTGCTCGACGCCTTCGCCCGCATGGATCTGGAGGCGGCCATCGCCGTCTACAAGGAAGATGACAAGGTGGACCGGGAGTACGAGTCCATCATCCGCGAGCTGATGACCTACATGATGGAAGATCCCCGCACCATACCCCAGGTACTGAACGTGCTCTGGGCGGCCCGGGCCATCGAGCGGGTCGGCGATCGCTGCCAGCACATCTGCGAATACATCGTCTACTACGTCAAGGGCAAGGACGTGCGCCACACCAAGGCGGATGAACTGAGCGACCTGCTCGGCAAGCATTGAATCCACGATGAATAAAAAGGCGCGTTGAGCGCCTTTTTTATTGCATTGGGGGACGGCTTAAGATAACGCGCCCCACTGGGCGCTTTTCTGCTAGAATATGGCCCCTGTGTGAGTCCCGGATGGAGTCACGGTCCGGTTTCCCGGGCCCAGTTTGCCGTCTTGTGCTAAGGCGGCTGTCGCAATAGGTTAATCATGAGTTTTGCCGATAGTTTGTTCTTTTTGATGCTGCTGGTCGCCGGCAGTGTGTTCTTCTCGCTCTCCGAGATCTCTCTCGCCGCCTCCCGCAAGATCAAGTTGCAGGTGATGGCCGACGAGGGCAATCGCCATGCCGAAAAAGTGCTGGCGCTGCAGGCCCAGCCGGGCAACTTCTTTACCGTGGTGCAGATAGGCCTGAACACGGTCGCCATCCTGGGCGGCATCCTGGGCGAATCTGCCCTGAACCCCGCCATCAAGGAGCTTATCTCCGGCTTCTATCAGGGCCCCTGGCTCTCCCAGATAAGCTCGATCGCCTCCTTCGTGTTCGTCACCGGCATGTTCATCCTGATAGCGGACTTGATGCCCAAGCGCCTCGCCATGACGATGCCGGAACGGGTTGCGGTGGTGGTGGTGCGCCCCATGCTGCTGTGCGTGACCCTGCTGATGCCGCTGGTGTGGTTCTTCAACGGCATGGCCAACGCCCTGTTCCGCCTGCTGCGGGTCTCCATGGTGCGTAACGACGAGATCACCTCGGACGACATCTACGCGGTGATGGATGCGGGGGCCGAGGCCGGCGTCATCCAGCGCGAGGAGCACCAGCTCATCGAGAACGTGTTCGAGCTGCAGTCCCTCGGCGTCACCTCCGCCATGACGGCCCGCGAAAGCCTCATCTACTTCACCCTGCAAGAGGGGGAGGAGAGCATCAAGGCCAAGATAGCCGAGCACCCCCACAACAAGTTCCTGGTGTGTGACCACAACCTCGACAGCATCAAGGGGTTCGTGGATGCCAAGGAGCTGCTGATCCGCGTCATCAGCGGCCAGAGCATCGATCTCAACAGCGGCTCCCTGGTGCAGAGCGTCATCATCATTCCCGACACCCTGAACCTCTACGAGGCGATGGAGTACTTCAAGAACCACAGGGGCGACTTCGCCGTGGTGATGAACGAGTACGCCCTGGTGGTGGGGATTGTCACCATGAACGACCTGATGAGCACCGTCATGGGGGAGTGGGCCACCCACGTGGTGGAAGAGCAGATCGTCCAGCGGGACGAGAACTCCTGGCTGGTGGACGGGGTCACCCCCATCTCCGACGTCATGCGGGCCTTCGACATCGAGGAGTTCCCGGACGCGCAGAACTACGAGACCATTGCCGGTTTCATCATGTTCATGCTGCGCAAGATCCCCAAGCGTACCGACTCGGTGAAGTACGCGGGCTACAAGTTCGAAGTGGTCGACATCGACAGCTACAAGATCGACCAGCTGCTGGTCACCCGCATTGAACCCAATGTGATCGACAAACCCGCCCTGGAATCGTGAAAGGAGTTACCAAGGAGTCATGAAGATGCTGTCTTATTCCCGTGCGTTGAGCTGTGTGGCTCTAGCCCTGGCGCTGGGGGCCTGCAGCCAGAGCGCACCCCGCAAACCCGCCGCCGCTCCCAAGCCCGTGGCCCCCAAGGCCGCCGTGGTAGCGCCGCAGCCGGACCCCGATGCCGTGGTGCAGAGTGCAGTGGCAGAGCCGAGCCCGGTGTTCGATGAGGAGTACCATGGTCCGGATCAGGGGTCGCTGGAGTCGGTGACCGCCCTGTTCGCCCGTGGCTACATAGAATCTGCCATGCGTGAGACCATGCTGGCGGCGGTGCACAGCGACTACCCCTTGCTCGGCATGCGGGATGTGCGCCTGACCGACCCTGTGGCCAAGTTCCTCACCTCGGCCCAGGCCCGTACCACGGCCCACGACTACCTCTATGCCGGGGTGCAGCGCAGGTTGGGCCGCCCCCTGAGTCCCGCCCAGTGGGAGCAG
The DNA here is from genome assembly GCF_023093515.1 of Aeromonas genomosp. paramedia. Classification (NCBI taxonomy): domain Bacteria; kingdom Pseudomonadati; phylum Pseudomonadota; class Gammaproteobacteria; order Aeromonadales; family Aeromonadaceae; genus Aeromonas; species Aeromonas genomosp. paramedia. The sequence continues at coordinate 45,740 of NZ_JAAROG010000016.1, read as the reverse complement.
ATCTGGCAAGGCTTCCCCCAGCAGGGGCGAGTCTCCGACTGGGTCAAGCAGACCAAGCGGGTACTGGCAGGACGCTGAGTCGCCAGCCATCCATGCTTCACAAGAGGCCACCCCCGGGGTGGCCTCTTGTCGTTCAGGGCCATGGCCCGGGCCCAGGGTGGCGAGGACGGGGGGCCTTCCTTTGCCGCTATCATCCCGAGCTTGTCCGGATTTGTTCCTCGTTCCCGATTGCCTCTCTCTCTGCTTTGCGCCATGATGCACAGGACGTATAGCCGTCTAGATGTTTTGATGGCTTAATGTTGTTCCACACAATAAACACCCGTCATGACGGGGAGACGCAGAGAGACAGAGATGGATACACAGAATTTGTGGGTACTGGATGGCGGCATGGGGCGCGAGCTGGCACGGCGGGGCGCACCGTTTCGCCAGCCGGAGTGGTCGGCCCTGGCCCTGATGGAGGCGCCAGAGACGGTGCGCGAGGTGCATCAGGCCTATGTTGCGAGCGGGGCCCGGGTCATCACCACCAACAGCTATGCCCTGGTGCCGTTTCATATCGGTGACGAACGCTTCGCCGCAGATGGCGAGCGGCTTGCGGCCCTGGCCGGGCAACTGGCGCGGGAGGTGGCCGACGACCAGGGGGGCGCCGTGCTGGTGGCCGGTTCCCTGCCACCGCTCTTTGGCTCCTACCGTGCCGATCTGTTCGACGCGGGCAGGGTGAGCGAGCTGGCGACCCCGCTTGTTCGGGCGCTCTCCCCCCGGGTGGATCTCTGGCTGGCGGAGACCATGAGCCTCATTGCCGAGCCGCTGGCCCTCAAGGCTCTGCTGCCAGGCGATGGCAAGCCGTTCTGGGTCTCCTTCACCCTGGAGGACGAGGCGCCGGGCAGCGAGCCGACCCTGCGCTCCGGTGAGCGGGTGGCCGATGCCGTCACCGCGTTGGCGTCGGCCGGGGTGGACGCCATCCTGTTCAACTGCTGCCAGCCCGAGGTGATCGAAGCCGCGCTCAAGGTGGCTAGTGCCGGCTTGCAGACTCTGGGTCGCAGCGACATTCGCCTCGGCGCCTATGCCAACGCCTTCCCGCCCCAACCCAAGGAGGCCACCGCCAACGACGGCCTGGACGAGATCCGCGCCGATCTGGGGCCGCTGGATTACCTCGGCTGGGCCGAGCGCTGGCGCGCGGCTGGGGCAAACCTCATTGGCGGCTGCTGCGGCATAGGCCCGGAACACATTGAGGCGCTGGCCAGCCGGCTGCGTTAAGGAGAGCCCATGAAAGAGAGCAAGATAGGGCTCTGGTCCCTCACCGCCCTGGTGTTCAGCTCCATGGTGGGGGCGGGGATCTTCAGCCTGCCCCAGAACATGGCCGAGGTGGCCGGGGCCCGCGCCGTGCTGATCGGCTGGGGCGTGACCGGGGTGGGCATTCTGGCGCTCGCCGCGAGCTTCCTCTATCTGTCGCGGCTGAGACCCGATCTCGACGGCGGCATCTACAGCTATGCCCGCGCCGGCTTTGGCGATCTGGTGGGCTTCTTCTCCGCCTGGGGCTATTGGCTCTGTGCCACCATCGGCGTGGTGGGCTATCTGGTGATCGCCTTCGCGGCGCTGGGCAGCTTCGTCGATACCCCGGAACAGATCTGGTTTGGTGACGGCAACACCCTGGCGGCCTTCATCGGCGAGTCCTGCATCCTCTGGGCTGTGCACCTGCTGGTGGCCCGCGGCGTGCAGCAGGCGGCCCTGTTCAACCTGGTGGCGACCCTGGCCAAGAGCCTGCCGCTGCTGCTGTTCATCCTGTTCGCCTGCTACTGGTTCGATCCTGTCACCTTCGCGGCGGATCAGCAGGGCAGCACCCTGGCGGTGCCGGTCTCCGAGCAGGTGCGCAACACCATGCTGATCACCCTCTGGGTCTTCACCGGCATCGAGGGGGCGGCGGTGCTCTCGGCCCGGGCCAGAAACAGGCGGGACGTGGGCACGGCCACAGTGCTGGGCGTGGTGCTGGCGCTGCTGCTCTATGTGCTCATCTCTGTGCTGGCGCTGGGGATCCTGAGTCGCCCCGAGCTCGCGGCCCTGCCCAACCCCTCCATGGCGGGACTGATGGCCCAGATGACAGGATCCTGGGGCAAGGTGCTCATCAGCGCCGGTCTCATCGTCTCGGTGCTCGCCTCCTACGTGAGCTGGACCCTGTTCTCGGCCGAGGTGCCGTTCAGCGCGGCGCGTCACGGCGCCTTCCCGGCCATCTTCCGGCGTCAGAACCGCAACGGCACCCCCATAGCGTCGCTCTGGCTCACCAGCCTGACGGTGCAGGGCTGCCTGCTGCTGGTGTGGCTGCTCGGCAAGGGGTACACCAATCTGCTGCTCATCTCCACCTCCATGATACTGGTGCCCTACCTGCTGATCGGCCTGTTCCTGCTCAAGCTCTCCTTGAGTGGAGAGGGCAATGGCCTGGTGCGGGCTGTGGCCCTGGTGTCGAGCGGTTACGGTCTCTGGCTGCTCTACGCCGCCGGGATGGAGTACCTGCTGCTCTCCTTGCTGCTCTACGGGCCGGGTCTGCTGCTGTTTCTCTACAGCCGCCGTCAGCTCGGGGCGGATCAGCGGCTCAGCGGGCGCGAGCGGCTGCTGGCCGGGATAACCCTGGTGAGCCTGGTGCCCGCTATCTGGTCCTTTGCCCACGTCTGAGCGACCTGACGATCAAATGCAAGAGAGCGCCCAGGGGCGCTCTCTTTTTGTCTGCGACGCGGACTTGTTTTAGCTGCGGCAAGGACTTAGCGGCTGGCGGGGCCCGCCGGTTTGCCAAACAGCACCTTTAGCTTCTCTGACCAGGGCAGGCCTCGGGCCTCCTGCACCATGTCGCGCCACTCGTGGAAGGTGAGGGTGAGGGGATTGAAGCTGTGGATGGGCTTGGTGATGCCGAAGCGGCAGGGCTCGGCGGGGTCTTCCTCCACGAAGGTGCCAAACAGCCTGTCCCAGATGATCAGCACCCCGGCGAAGTTGCGGTCGATATATCTGGGGTTGCTGGCGTGGTGCACCCTGTGGTGGGAGGGGGTGTTGAAAATCCACTCCAGCCAGCCGAGCTTGCCCACCACCTGGGTGTGGACGAAGAACTGAAAGCCCAGGCTGAGCAGCACGGTGGCGACCACCGCCTCGGGGGGGAAGCCGATGAGGATCATGGGGATCCAGAACAGCCACATGCCGGAGACCGGATACATCAGGCTCTGGCGAAAGGCGGTGGAGAGGTTGAGCCGCTCCGAGCTGTGGTGCACCACGTGGGAGGCCCAGAGCCAGCGCACGTGGTGGCTCGCGAAGTGGAACAGCCAGTAGCAGAGATCCTGCAGCAGGAAGAGCAGCAAGAGGCTCCAGACATTGAGCTCTATGTCGAACAGTCGCCAGCCCCACAGGGCGTCATAGAGGTAGGCGATGGCGATGGCCGCCAGGGCGTCGCCCCCTTGGTGCATCAGGGCCAGGGCGGCATTGGCGAACAGGTCGCGCCACTGGTAGGTGGCGGTGGGAAAGGCCGCCCCGTGTTTGCGCAGATAGAGCATCTCCCAGCCGACGAAGGCCAGAAAGAGGGGGGAGAGGTAGAGCAGCAGCAGTTGCACATCCATGTGAGGCATCCGGTTGGACCAGTTGGGTTCCAGCATACCGAATGGATTTAAAATTTCATTAACATCCTGCCACCGTCCGCGCGACGGGCAGCCAGATGACCGCTTGCTGCTCAGTGAAGGATCAGGGGGAGGTGGCGAGGTGAGAATAGTGAAGAGGGAGCCCAGGGCTCCCTCTTGTGCTCCTGTTTACAGCACCTGACTCAGGAACTGGCGCAGGCGCGGGGAGGGGGGATTGTCGAAGAAGTCGCTGGGCTTTTCATCCACCAGCAGCTCGCCGCTCTCCATGAAGAGCACGCGATCTGCGACCTCACGGGCAAAGCCCATCTCGTGGGTCACCACCACCATGGTCATGCCCTCTTTGGCCAGGCCCTTCATGACGTCCAGCACCTCTCCCACCATCTCGGGGTCCAGGGCGCTGGTGGGCTCGTCAAACAGCATGATGCGCGGCTGCATGGCGAGCGCCCGGGCGATGGCCACCCGCTGCTGCTGGCCGCCGGAGAGCTGGGAGGGGTAGCTCTGGGCCTTGTTCGACAGCCCCACTTTCAGCAGCAGGGCCTTGGCCCGCTCCTCGGCGTCCTGGCGGGACAACCCTCGCACCTTCTGGGGGGCGAGGCTGATGTTGTCCAGCACGTTCAAGTGGGGGAAGAGGTTGAAGGACTGGAACACCATGCCTACCTCTTCCCGCAGCTTGTTGACGTCGCCGGGCTCGGTCAGGCTGATGCCATCGACCTCGATATGGCCGTCGTTGATGGTCTCGAGCTGGTTGAGGGTGCGCAGGAAGGTGGATTTGCCAGAGCCGCTCGGGCCCACTATCACCACCACTTCCCCTTCCGCCACCTGGGTGCTGACGTTTTTCAGGGCGTGCACCTCGGTGCCGTAGAACTTCTCTACACCGCTCGCTTTGATAATGGGATCAGTTGCTGCGCGCATATTTCACCTCCAGACGTCGCACCAGGAAGGCGCGGGGCGTGCCGGTGATGGCAGCACTTCTCGACACAGGTTGAGCCTTGATAATGGGATCAGTTGCTTTTCGCATATTTCACCTCCAGACGGCGCACCAGGAAGGAGAGGGTGCCGGTGAGCACCAGATAGAGCAGGGCCACGGTGAACCACACCTCGAACGGGCTGAAGGTGGAGCTGACCACCTCCCGTCCCGCCTTGGTGAGATCCGTGATGGAGATGACCGACACCAGGGAGGAGTCCTTGATGAGGTTGATGAACTGGCCCGCCAGGGGGGGCAAGACCCGCTTGAACGCCTGGGGCAGGATCACATAGCGCATGGTCTGGGCCGAGGTGAGGCCCAGGCTGCGGCCTGCCTCCATCTGCCCCTTGTGGATGGAGCTGATGCCGGCGCGCACGATTTCGGCCACGTAGGCGCCGGTGAAGACGGCCAGCGCCGCCACCCCGGCGGTGAATCTGTCGAGGTTGAGCACTGTGCCGATGAAGAAATAGACGATGAAGATCTGCACCAGCAGCGGGGTGCCGCGAATGAGCTCCACATAGGTGACAGCCAGGTTGCGCAGGGCGGGATTGGGTGAGAGGCGGGCGAGGCCGGCCAGGGTGCCCAGCAGGATGGCGAAGACGCCAGCCACCAGGGAGAGCTTGACCGTGACCCAGACGCCCCAGGCGATGGGGCCGGCGGTCCAGCTCAGTTGCACATCCAGGGTGTCACCGAGGAAGACGGTATCCCCTTCGGCAACCTGGGCGCCTGTGCTGGCGATGGCCTGGCGACGGTTGGGGTCGAGATCGTCTTGCAGGAAGAGCTGCCCCTTCTCTGCGGCAGTGGTGCCGGTCACCACTGTGCCGTCAAATTCTGCGTACTGTTTCTGTTCGGCCTGGTAGGCGATGTACTGGGGAATGCGTTCCCAGCGCCAGGTGTAATCCACCGCCTGCACGGCCTTGTAGATGCCAAAGATGGCGGCCAGCACCATCAGCAGGAAGACGCCGTGCCAGAGCAGCAGGTTGGGCTGTTTTTCCATCTGTCTTGTGATTTTGGGGTTGATCACTGTCACAACCTCTCTTGTCGTTATTGTGTGGGGTCTGCGTGAAGGGGCGGCGAGCCGCCCCTTGAGAGGTTATTTGAGCTGGTTGAGCCAGGCGTTGGATTCAAACCACTTCTTGTAGAGACGGTCGTAGCTGCCGTCGCCCTTGATCTGGCGCAGGTAGTTGTTGAACCAGTTGAGGGTGTCCTGATCCCCCTTGCGGATGGCCCAGGCCAGCGGCTCGAAGGTGAAGGGCTTGTCCAGGTGCACCACGGCGCCGGTGTTCTGGGAGGCGAAGATGGCGTTGTAGGGCAGGTCGTAGACGAAGGCATCCACCTTGCCGTTGATCACTTCCAGCTTGGCGTCGTCCTGGGTTTCAAACTGCAGCAGGGTGGCCTTGGGGATCATGCGCTTGACCGCCTGCTCGCCCGTGGTGCCGAGCTTGACCGCGATCTTGTACTTGGGATCGTTGAGGTCCTGGAAGGACTTGATCTCCCCCGCCTTGTCCTTGCGAAGGACTATGGTCTGGCCCACGACTATGTAGGGATCGGCAAAGTTGACGCGCAGGTTGCGCTGGGGGGTGACCGTCATGCCGCCCATGATGACGTCGAACTTGTCGGTCAGCAGGGCCGGGATGATGCCGTCCCAGGCGGTGTTGACGAACTCCACCTTCACGCCCATCTCCTTGGCGACCATCTTGGCCAGATCCACGTCGAAGCCGATGTACTGGCCCTGCTTGTTGGTCATCTCGAAGGGTTGATAGCCGGCGTCGAAGCCGACCCGCAGCACACCGCGTTCCAGCACGGCATCCAGGGTGGAGCTGGGGGCTGCGCTGGTGGCAGCATTGGCGAGCCCGCACAGCAGCAGGGTAGAGAGAATGAGTTTTTTGATCATAAGTGACGTCTCTGTCGTAAGTGTGTTCGGCCTTGAACCTGCTCCGTGCGACTCCATGGCACAAGAGACTGCTGCATCCGGCAGCAGGCAAGACAGGATTATTGTCTTGATTGAGGCAAAAGCCCCATATGAGATTCTATTCTCCATCCGGTGAGTGAAAAATGTACCAAAATCCGATTGTGTCAGACGACTCAATAGGTTAGTGGCACTTTTTCCTCGCGGCACGGCTCATAAAACCACATGAAAACAACATATCTATCTAAGGGCGCGGGTTCAAGTGCAAAAATAGTTGGCAGGCATTTTGCTGTGTGGTCGGCGGGAAATCTGGGTCCGAACGAACCTGGAGCGTAGGCATCAGGCCGGCTGGCCGAGTGAGAGGGGGCCAGTCGGCTGTCCGGAAAATATTTCTTCACGCCAGAGGGCTCCCTCTGTGTCTTGTCATGGGCTTCCCATATACTCAGCCATCCCCATAGTAAGGTTCGGGAATGGACGCCTCAATTCTGCTCAATCTGGACGTGTTTACCCTGATGTTGATGGCCCTCGGGGGCTACAGCCTGGGGTTCATCACCCTCTCCATCATCTGGTCGACCCACAGGGAGATCCCCGGCCTCGGGCTCTGGTGGTGGTCCAGCCTCTGTGCCCTGGCGGCCCAGTCGCTCTTCTTTATGCAGGCGTTCGCCCCCCACATCGCGGGGATCTGGTTGGCCAACCTGCTCATCACCCTCTGTATCGCACTGATGCCGCTGGCCCTGCAGCGCTTTTTCGGCGAGCCGCCGGCCTGGCGGGCCTTCGCGCTCTTCATGCTGGTCTACCTGCTGATCCTCTGCTGGAGCGTGCTGTTCAACGACGAGATGGCGCCCCGGGTGCTGCTGGCCTGCCTGAGCTACATGGTGCTGGGTGCCGTGATCGTGTGGCAGGTGTGGCGCCACGGTTACCCCGCCTATCTGCCCGCCATTCTAGTGTTTACCGTGGTGAACATTCTGCTCTACGGCTTCAACCTGATCCGGATGGGGGCCCTGCTCAGCGGCGAGGTGAGGGTGCTGATGGATCAGCACGTGGTCAATGTGCTGCCCTTCCTCTCCATGCTGATGGGCAACTACCTCTCCACCTTCGGGGTGCTGCTGCTCTGTACCCAGTACCGGGCCCTGGCCCTGCGCCGGCAGGCGAGCCAGGATCCCCTGACGGGCCTGCTCAACCGGCGTGGCTTCATGGAGCGCTGTGCACAGGCGCCCAAACAGGGAGCCCTGGTGGTGCTGGATCTCGATGACTTCAAGCAGATCAACGATCGCCACGGTCACGAGGCGGGGGACAGGGTGCTGGCGGCGGTGGGGGCCTATCTGGCCGGTCAGGGGGATCTGGTGGCCAGCCGCTTCGGCGGCGAGGAGTTCGTGCTGCTGCTGCCCGAGGGGGATGCCCCGGCCCAGCAGGCGCGCTGCGAGCAGATCCGCCAGGGCATAGCGACGCTGCCCCTGGACGGCATCCAGGTCACCGCCAGCCTGGGGCTGGTGCCTTACGCCCGGGGCTGGCATCTCGACACCCTGTTCGGGCAGGCGGATCGCGCCCTCTATCAGGCCAAGCGCAGCGGCAAGAACCGGGTCTGCCTGCCGGCCTGAGCTGTCGTGATCATCCCGGCTCGGCGGCCCGCGAGCGCGGCGCCTGGGCTTTCAGAACAGCAGGGTCGGGAGGCGGCCTCTTAGCCCGCTTCGGCTGCGAGGGGACGTGGCGCCTGGGCCTTGAGGAAGGGGAGCAGCAGCAGGGCCGAGACCCCGGCCGCCACCGAGATGACCACGAAGAAGCCGTTCCAGTGCCAGATCTCCATCACCTTGGCCAGCGGATACCCCGACAGCGCCGCTCCCATGTAGGCAAACAGCCCGACGAAGCCGGTGGCGGCCCCGGCGCAATCCTTGTGGGAGCACTCGGCGGCCGCCATGCCGATCAGCATCTGGGGGCCGAACACGAAGAAGCCGATGGTGAAGAAGCAGGCCGCCTGCATCACGTAGCTGAAGAAGGGCATCAGCCAGAGCGACCCGACCGAGAGCAGTATCCCCATGGCGAAGATGAGGTTCATCGGGCCCCGGTTGCCGTTGAACAGCTTGTCCGAGCCCCAGCCCGCCACCAGGGCGCCGATAAAGCCCCCCACCTCAAACATCGAGATGGCCGAGTTGGCGCTCATCAGATTGAAGCCGCGCTGCTCCGTCATGTAGAGGTTGCCCCAGTCGTTGATGGCGGTGCGCACCACGTAGACCAGCACGTAGCAGCAGGCGAGCAGCCAGATGTAGGGGTTGCCGAGCACGTATTTGTGCAGGATCTGGCGCGGGTCCAGGCCGACATCCTGGGTCTGCTGGGCCATCTCTAGAGCGTCATTGCGCCACTGTCCGACCGTGGGCAGCCCCAGGGTGCTCGGGGTGTCCCGCAGCCGCCAGCACAGCAGCAGCCCGGCCAGTATGGCGATGAGGCCGGGCACTATCATGCCGTAGCGCCAGCCGTGCTGCAGGGCTATGGTGCTGACGATAAGCGGGATCAGGGCCCCGCCCACGTTGTGGGCCGTGTTCCAGGCAGACCACCAGAAGCCGCGTTCGGTGCGCGAATACCAGCTGGTGAGCAGCTTGGAGCAGGGGGGCCAGCCCCAGCCCTGGAAGAAGGCGTTGGCAATCCAGAGTGCCACGAACATCCAGAGGGCCGACGAGAGGCCGAACAATATGTTGATGACCCCGGTCGCCATCAGCCCCAGCCCCATGAAGTAACGGGGGTTGGCCCTGTCGCTGATGATGCCGGAGACGAACTTGGAGCAGCCATAGGTAAGGTAGAACAGGGTCCACATCATGCCGATATCGGCCTTGTCCAGGATGCCGCTCGCCAGCATGTCCGGCATGGCGAAGTTGAAGCTCTTGCGGGTGAAGTAGAAGACCGCATAGCCCAGGTACATGGTCAGCAGTATGTGGAGGCGCCAATGGCGATAGCTGGCATCGATCTCGGCCTGATCCCGCACCAGAGGGGCCGCCGGGCGGCTCTTCATAAAGCTCAGCATGGGACACCCTGCCTGCTGGATCCTGGATCAGTCATGGGACTCCTCCCGTTTGCGGCTGGGGAGGTTGACAGTCAGCTGGGTTCCCTGGGCGCAGGAGAGGCGCAGCGTGCCCCCCAGCGCCTGTACCCGCTCGCGAATGCCGAGCAGGCCATAGCCCTGGGGCGTCTGCTCGGGCAGGCCGCAGCCGTCGTCGTCCAGTTGCAGCAGCACCCTGTCGGCCTGCTGGCGGGCCAGTATGGTGACGGCGCTGGCATTGGCATGCTTGACCACGTTGTTGAGCCCCTCCTGACAGACCCGGAACAGGGTGACCCGCTGGGCGTCCGAGAGCGCCTCATCCACGAGCCCCCACTCCAGTCGGGTGACGATGCCGCGCCGCTCCAGCTCCAGCTCCCGCAGCAGGCCGCGCACCGCCTGCTCCAGACTCATGTCGTCGAGCTGGCGCGGGCGAAGGCGACCGAGCAGGCCACGCACCGCATCGTAGATGCCGAGCGACAGGGTCTCGATGAGGGCGCTGCTCTGGCCGACATTGGGGTTGTCCGGCGCCAGGCGGCGCACTATGCCCGCCTGGGTGCGGATGGCGGTGATGGTCTGGCCTATGTCGTCGTGCAGCTCCCTGGCCACCTCCTTGCGGATACTCTCCTCGGTCTCCAGCAGCCGCTCGGTGAGCTGGCGGTTGTGGGTGAGCTGGCGGGTCAGCGCCTGATTGAGCTCGCGCTGGCGCTGGATGCCGGCCCCCAGCAGCAGGCCGGTCAGGCTCTGGGCCAGCAGGGAGAGCAGCAGATCCAGGGGATGTTCGTGCCAGGCCTGGCCCGCCATCAGGGCCACCGTATTCATCAGGGTGGCGAGCAGAGCACCCTGCCAGCCGTAGCGCCAGGCCATGGCCATGATGGGAATGGCGAGGCAGAAGGGGGTGAAACGCACCAGGGAGTCCGGCAGGCCGAGCTGCAGCCCCAGGCTCAGCACGAACAGCAGCAGGTACCAGATGAGGTGGCGAAAGCGCCAGTCCACCGGCTGATCGATGAGGGCAGGACCGAGCGGCACCCAGGTGGCGCGGGTCAGATAGTGCCAGATCAGCATGCAGGTGGAGGTGAGGGTGAGGCCGCCGGTCAGGGTGAGCAGCAGGGCGGTGAGGCCATCCTCCCCCGCCAGATGCCAGAGCAGGGATTGCAGGGCCGCCGCCACAGTGACGGTGGCGAGCAGCACCAGCAGTTGCTGCCAGTCGTCACGAATGCGCTGGCGGCGGGCGATGAGTAGCGGCAGCAGGGTGAGCAGGCTGCCAGCCAGGATGAGGGGCCACAGGGGCATGCCCACCTCCCCATCGAGCCAGTGGAGCAGCAGGGCCTCACACAGCAGCAGGGGCGGCCAGTAGGAGAGGGGGCTCTGCAGCAGCAGGCCCAGACGCAGCCCGAAGGGGAACAGCAGCACCGCCAGCACCGGGCTCTCCACCAGGTGCAGCCCTATGCTCCAGAGGCAGAACCAGCCGGCGGCGAAGATGAAGCAGGCCGCCAGGGCGATGGCGACATAGCTGGCAAACCGGGGGATCACCAGCTGTCCAGCATGCGGTGGGCCAGCTCCACGTTGTTGTTGACGTTGAGCTTGTCCATCAGGTTGGCGCGGTGCACGTGCACCGTCTTGGGGGAGAGGCCGAGGCGCTCGGCGATGGCCTTCACCTCCATGCCGCCGGCCAGCAGCTGGGCCACTTCCCGCTCCCGGTTGGTGAGGGGATCCCTGTGGCTGCTGGCGAGCTTGTGGGCGATGTCCGGGGTGAGGTAACAGCCCCCCTGGGCGGCGGTGCGCACCGCAGCGATCAGCTCCTCCGGGCTGCAGCGCTTGGAGAGAAACCCCTTGGCGCCGGCCTGCAGGGCCTGCTCGATGAGGGCCGGGCTGTCGTGCACCGACAGCATCACCACGGCGAGGCCGGCGGGCAGCTGCCTGAGCAGGTCCAGCCCGGATTGATCCGGCATGGAGATGTCGCACACGCACAGCTGGACGCCGCTGCCCGGCAAGCCGGCGAGGGCGTCGGCGGCGCTGCCAAATTCGGCGACGACCCGCAGATCGGGTTCGAGATTGAGCAACTGGGCAAAGCCGGAGCGGACTATCTGGTGATCGTCGATGAGGGCAATTTTTATCATGATGTCAGCCTGAAATCTGCGGCCAGGGCGCTGGCGCGGCCAACAAGATACTCCCGCTCGCCTTCTTGCTCAAGGGGAGGCTCAAGGGGGAGGAGAGCCCCGGGGCTGGAGATGCGGCGATGGGTGCTTCACCCGAGTGCGGTTTTCAGGGCGGCAATATAAGGAGAGGCACGCCCTGCTCGCCTGGGCGGCAGAGCGTGCCCGGCACTGTCAGCGGTGCAGCTCGCCCGCGCGCTCCGGCTGATAGACCACCTCCAGTATCTCCACCTGTATGGTACGCCCGGCCGGGCCCGGCCAGGCGATGCTGTCACCCACCTTCAATCCAAGCAGGGCGCTGCCGACCGGTGCCAGCACGGAGATCTTCGACTCGTCCCCCTGCACGTCCTTCGGGTAGACCAGGGTCAGGCAGAAGTCGTTGCCGCTGTTCTGCATCTTGAAGCGCACCGTGCTGTTCATGGTCACCACGTCCGGCGGCATGTCGGCGGGGTCGCGGATCTCGGCGCGGTTCAGCTCCTCCTGCAGGGCCAGGTGTTGCGGGTGGTTGCCGAGCAGTTGCTCGATGCGATCCAGATCCAGGCTGGAGATGACGAGATGAGGCTGTTGCATTGGGTATTCCTTATCAATGACTGAAAGGACCAGGATGACGGACAAGCTGGTCGAAAAAGGGTTCGGATTGTGAGAATAGATCGCAAGCGCGATGCCCCCGAGCGACTCGCTGTCAGGGGCGAGGGCGGGGGCTCAACGGGGTGTGAGCAGACTGGAAAAAATCATGAGCGCTTTCATGGGGATACCATAACCATTCTGAATGGCTTTGGCAAATGTCCGGCCCGGGGTCAGGGCGCCTGATAATCGTACTGCTTGAGGATGTGCGCCAGGCTGCCATCCTCGCGCATCCCCTCGATCGCCTTGCGCCAGCGCAGCGCCTCGGCCGCAGGAAACCGCGGGCTGGCGGCCAGATAGAGGGCGCTCTCTTGCAGGGTGTCGCCGCGTACCAGATCCCCCAGGGGCAAGCCGGCCCGCTGCTGGTTGTAGCGGGCCGTGTTCCAGGCAACGGCCCAGCCCTGGATGCGGCCCAGCGCCAGCTTGCTGGCATTGTTGACCTCCTCGGTGACCAGCTCCCGGGTCACCCCCTTCAGGGGCTGGATCAGGCTCTGACCATGAGAGCCACGCATCGCCCCCAGGGTCAGGCCGGTCAGTGCCTTGGCCGAGAGGGGTGCCGGGTGGTGCTGACGGTGGCTGACCAGCACGAAGGCCTCCTCCAGCAGGGGGGCAATCCAGAGGAACAGGGGTTCGCGCTGGGGATTTCGGGCCGGTGGCAGCAGCAGGACGTCCGCCCGGTGGCGGGTCTGGCTGAGGGCGCGGGCCAGCGGCATCAGCTCTATCTCCAGGGGCTCCCCGAGGCGGCGGGCCGCCTCCTCCAGCACCTCGATGGCCATGCCGCTCGGGGCCCCCTGCTGGGAGCGAATGACATAAGGGGGAACGTCTGCGGCCAGGACCACCACGGCGTGGGCGCCGGGGCCCGGGAAGAGGAGGGCGCAGCAGAATAGAAGCAGTAGGGGAAGGCGCATAGGAGACCGGGTCAGGGATGAGTACACAGAGTGTAACATCCCGTTACCCCAAGTCAGCCAACCCATCGGGGGGAGCGGGCCGTCAGTCGAAGAAGTCCCGCAGATCCAGGGTCTGGTAGCCGTCCAGCTGCTGCCAGGGCAACTGCCTTGGCAGGGGTTTGAGGGTCACCTCCATCCGGTAGCTGCGATAGCCGTCCAGGCTCGCGGACTCCACCACCAGGGGCAACTGCCATTGGCTCGACCAGAGGATGCGGGTGCGCTGCCTGCCCTCGCGTTTTTCGTACCAGCGGGCCTGCTCGGGGGCCGCGTCGTCGAGGGGGGTCATGCCCTGCAGCAAGGCCGGATCCACCAGGTGGCGAAGCTTGTCCCAGTGGGGGGTGAAGGCCACCTGGCCATACTCCTCCGGCGGCACCTCCACCAGCTGGTTGTGCCAGGCGTCAGCGTAGCGCAGTTGCAGCTCCCCCTCATCACTGCGGCTGACCCAGCGGGCCGCCATCTGGTGGGTGAAGTGCTTGTGGCCCGGGGTGGCATCGTGGCTGGCGTGATAGGCGCGGGCGAGCGGCAGGGGGATGAGCCGCTGGCTCCACACCTGGTTGCCGACCCGGATCCATTTCTCCTGCCAGTGGTTCTCCCGGGCTATGCCGTCGCTGCTGGTGACCCTGTCCTGATAGCGGATGCGGGCGGCCAGATCGGGCGCCTCGTCGGCCAGCAGGGGGAAGCAGAGGCTGCAGCCAAGGAGCCATAACGGAAGTAACAGTCGCATCATGGGTGATCGCTCGAAAGAAGGGGCCCGGTGTGACACCGGGCCCGCTTTCTTACAGGCCGAGCGCCTCCCTGAGCTTGCCGAACACCAGGGTGTTGTCGAGGGTGCCCTTGAAGCGGCCGCTGCCGGCGCCGCCTGCAAACAGCATCACATCACCGCCGCCGTGGGTCTCCGAGCCCAGCTTGACCCCGGTCTCCTGCAGGTAGTCGTCCCCCATCACCTCGTTGCTGGTGAGGGTGGGGCGCTGGTCCGCGCGGTTCGGGCCGTTGCCGAACACCAGGGTAGTGAAGGGCTTGCCATCCACGTCGTTCTGGGTCGAGCCGTCGCCGTTTTTCACCAGATCCAGCACAGGGTTGCCCTTGGCGGAGTAGCCGTTGATGGTCATGGTGTGGTCGTGATCGGCGGTGACCACGATCAGGGTGTCGGTCAGGTCCACCTTGCCCAGCGCCGTCTTGACCGCCTCGTCCAGTGCCACCGCATCGGTCAGCGACCGTTTGGCGTTGGTGGCGTGCAGGGCGTGGTCGATGCGGCCCCCTTCCACCATCAGGAAGTAACCCTGGCTGTTCTGGCTCAAGAGATCGATCGCCTTGGCGGTCATCTCGGAGAGGGACGGCTGGGTGTTGGCCGCTCCCTTGGCGACACGGTCCAGCTCGTAGTCGAGGTGGGACTTGGCACTGAACAGACCCAGCACCTTGCCGCTCTCTACCTTGGCGAGATCGCTCTGGGTGGTGACGTACTGATAGCCCTGGGCACCGAGCTCGGCGGTGAGATCCCGGCCATCGGCCCGGCCCCCCTTGTTGCTGGCGCTGTAGGGGGTCCAGTGATTGGCACCGCCCCCCATCAGCACGTCCACCCCGTCCCCGAGCGCGGCGTTGAAGCCGGCGCCGCCCGGTACCGCCTGCTCGGCGATGGCGTAGGCCGCATCCCGGTGGCAGATGTGGGAGTAGGTGGCCGCCGGGGTGGCATGGGTCAGCTCGGTGGTGGTGACGGCTCCCACCGACTTGCCCGCCGCCTTGGCCAGCTCGAGTATGGTCGGCACCGGGGTGCCGTTGTCGCCGGTGCAGTTGTTGATGCCCTTGTTGCCGTTGGCATCCTTGGACGGCGCCACGGCCCTGGTGTCGCTGCTCATGGCGATCACCTCGTTGTTCATCTTGACCCCGGTGGTGTAGGCCGCCATGGAGGGGGCCGAGTCCGTGGTCTGGGCGTCGTGGGAGAAGGTCTTGATGCGGGCGCTGCGTGGCAGCTTCATCATCTCGAGATCTCCCTCTTCCCCCACCTTGAAGAGGCGGGTGGCGGTGAGCACTGTGGGGCCCATGCCGTCGCCGATAAAGAGGATGACGTTCTTGGCGTCGGCGGCGTGCGCCTGGGAGAGGCCGCCGAGGGTGGCGAACAGGGCGGTGCAGACCAGGGTCTTGTTCATGGTTTTTCTCACGGGAATGATCCTCACAGCTTGGCCGCAGCCTTGACCTTGCCGAACACGGCGGTGTTATCGAGTGAACCGTGGAAGCTGTCAGCTCCCTGGCCTATGGCACCGAGGAAGACGTCGGTGCCGCCGTGGGTCTCGTTGCCTATCTCGCCCACCTTGACCACCACCTCCTGGTGATAGTCGTCGGCGGAGACGGTGGCATCGTCGAGCGGCGCCACGCTGCTGCGCGGGCCATCCACCCGGTTGTAGCCGTTGCCAAAGCCGATGATGGTGTAGGGCATGCCGTCGCTGTCCTTGCTCGGCTCGCCGGTCTCGTAGTTCTTCACCAGCCCGAGCACCCCGGGGTTGCCAGCCGTGGTCTTGCCGGTGCGCTTGGCGTAGCCGTTCAGTACCAGGGTGTGGTCATGGTCGGCGGTGACCACGATCAGGGTGTTCTTCAGCTCGGGGTCGGTTTTCTTCACCTCGTCCAGGGTGGCCTTGATGGCGTCGTCGAAGGCGAGGGTGTCCTGCAGGGCGCGCTTGGCGTTGGTGTCGTGCAGGGCGTGATCGATGCGGCCCCCCTCCACCATCAGGAAGTAGCCCTTCTCCTTGTCCTTGAGCTGCTTGATGGCGGCCAGGGTCATCTGGGCCAGCGACGGCTCGCTGGCGGGCCTGTCGAGGTCATATTTCATGTGGCTTGAGCCAAACAGCCCCAGCAGCGGCTTGCCCGCCTCGGCCTGGTTCAGCTCGTCCAGGGTGCTGGCAAACTGGTAGCCCTTGGCCTGCATCTCGTCGATGAGGTTGCGACCATCTTCCCGCTTGCCCTTGTCGGCTTTGGGCAGGAAGAAGCTGCTGCCACCACCGAGCACCACATCCAGCCCCTCCTTGAGGGCGCTGTTGTAGCCTTTGCCGCCCGGCACCAGCTGGACGGCGATGTCATTTTCCAGATCCCGGTTGCAGATATGGGCATAGGTAGCCGCCGGGGTGGCGTGGGTCACCCGGGTACTGGTCACCACGCCGGTGCCGCGGCCATCGGCTTTCGCCAGCTCCAGCAGGGTGGTGACCGGCTTGCCGGTGCTCTTGCTGCAGTCGCTCTCATAGGTGGCGTCGCTGTCCATGCTGATGACGCCGTTGTTGCTCTTGACCCCCGTCATGTAGGCCGCCATGGAGGGGGCCGAGTCGGTAACCTGGGCGTCGTGGGAGAAGGTCTTGATGAAGGCCGTTTCCGGCAGGGTGTCTATGGTGAGGCTGCCCTCTTCCCCCACGCCGTAGATGCGGGCGGCGGTCAGGGTGTTGAGGCCCATGCCGTCGCCGAGGAAGAAGATGACGTTTTTGGCGCTGGGCTCCGGGGGGCTGCTGTCGTTGTTGGAGTTGCAGCCGGCGACCAGGGTGGCGCCTATCATCACTGCAAGTCCTGCCATGTTTCTCATTGGGGTTCGCTCCTTGTAAAACCTGAGCGCAGCCTAGAGGGGGCAGATGACACTTTTAGTGAGTCTGGATGACAATACGGTGAAGGTGCCAGATAAATGTTATGTTGTATCAATGAGTTATTGATTACTGTCTGGCCTTCTGCCCCGGGCGGTCGTGGTGGCACCGGCGCCGCTGCCGCGTACGCCCGTTGCCACAATGGCCTGTCAAATCGGGGCCGCAGCAGGTAAAATGCGCCCCCTTGCGATGAGTGCCAGCGGTTTGGCGCATCACCAGGCGCCCGCAGCCCCCGACGGGAGCCCGCATCCCCAATGAGAGAGTAACGGATATGTCCATCAACTGGTTCCCCGGCCACATGCACAAGGCCCGCAAAGAAATTGCCGAGGTCATGCCCCAGGTCGATGTCATCATCGAGATGCTCGATGCCCGCATCCCCTTCTCCAGCGAGAATCCCCTGGTGCCCGAGCTGCGTGGGGATACTCCCGTCATCAAGGTGCTGAACAAGGCGGATCTCGCCGATCCGGCGATCACCGAGCTGTGGGTGGCGCACATGGAACAAGAGAAGGGGATCAAGGCGTTGCCCCTGACCCAGCAGGAGCCGGAGAAGATCAAGGCGCTGCTGACCCTGTGCCACGAGATGCTGCCGGAGCGCAACTTCGACCTGCGCGGGGTGCGCGCCATGATCATGGGCATCCCCAACGTGGGCAAGTCCACCCTGATCAACACCCTGGCGGGGCGCATCATAGCCCGCACCGGCAACGAGGCGGGGGTGACCAAGTCCCAGCAGCGGATCAAGCTGGACAACAACGTCATCCTGACCGATACCCCGGGTTTCCTCTGGCCCAAGCTCAACCCGCCCTCCTGCGGCTACCGGCTGGCCATCACCGCGGCCATCAAGGACACCGTCTTCGACTACGCCGACATCGCCATGTTCGCCGCCGATTACTTCATCAAGGCCTACCCGGAGCGGATCAAGGCGCGCTACCAGATTAGCGATCTGCCCGAGACCGAGATCGAGCTGCTGGAGCTCATCGCCCGCCAGCGCGCCTTCATGCGCAAGGGCGGCCTGGCGGATTTGCACAAGGCCTCCGAGATCCTGGTCAACGAGTTCCGCTCCGGCATGCTGGGGCGTATCTCCCTGGAGACCCCGGAGATGGTGAGCGCCGAGATCGTGCTGGCGGCCGAGGAGGCGGAGCAGAAGGCCAAGGAGAAGGCGGAGCGGGAAGAGGAGCGCCAGGCGCGGGCCCGTCGCAAGTACGCCAGAAAGCGTCAGAAATAGCGTCTATTGTGCTGGTAGAAAGAGGAGGCGACCCCGGGGTCGCCTCTTCTGTTATGGCCTTTATGGTCAGGGACCAGGCAAGGAAAAAGTAGCCGAAACGATGGCGCGCCCATAGCGCAAGGGAGCAGCCCCGCTTCGCCTTGATGCCGCCGCTAGCAGGGGGATGAAGATCCCCATCCGGCCCTATCCCTTCCAGTCCAAGGCTCCTTTGGTCAGTGGGTTCATCCTGCTGCCGGGCAGGGGTTGCAGGGGGCAGCACCAGGGCGCAAGGCCTGTGCGAAGCAAACCTGGCTGCGGTTCGTTCAGCGCCGATTGACAATAGCTTTGGCGGTGGCATGATGCGCTCGCATTTTGACTCTCCCCACGGTTTTATCCATGACCACATACTCCCGGCCAGTGCTGTTATTGCTCTGTGGCCTGCTGCTGTTGACCCTGGCCATCGCAGTGTTGAATACCCTGGTGCCGCTCTGGCTCGCCCATGACCAGCAGCCGACCTGGCAGGTGGGCATGGTCGGCTCCGCCTATTTCTGCGGCAACCTGCTGGGGACCCTGCTGGCGGGGGCGCTGATCAAACGCGCCGGGTTCAACCGCAGCTACTACCTGGCATCCCTGATCTTTGCCGCAGGCTGTGTGGGCCTAGGAGTCACCCTGGGGTTCTGGAACTGGCTCGCCTGGCGCTTCATCGCCGGCATCGGCTGCGCCATGATCTGGGTGGTGGTGGAGAGTGCGCTGATGTGCAGCGGCAACGTTCGCAACCGGGGGCGCCTGCTCGCCGCCTACATGATGGTCTATTACCTGGGGACTGTGCTCGGGCAACTGCTGGTCAGCACGCTGCCGACCGCGCTGATGGACGTGCTGCCCTGGGTGACTGGCCTGGTACTGGCCGCTATCCTGCCGCTGCTGTTTACCCGCATTGTCAGCGAGCAGGGGGAGCCGCAGGGGGCAACCCGGGTGTGGCCCATGCTGCGCCTGCGTCAGGCGCGCCTCGGGGTCAATGGCTGCATCATCTCTGGCATCGTGTTGGGGTCGCTCTATGGCCTGATGCCACTCTACCTGAACCATCAGGGGGTGAGTGATGCCGGTATCGGTTACTGGATGGCGGTGATGGTGAGCGCCGGCATCCTGGGGCAGTGGCCCGCCGGCCGTCTGGCAGACAGGTTCGGTCGTTTGCCGGTACTGCGGCTGCAGGTGCTGGTGGTCATCCTGGGCGCCTTGGCGATGCTCGGCAACCTGGCGATGGGGCCGGCGCTCTTCATCCTGGGCGCCGCCGGTTTTACCCTCTATCCGGTGGCCATGGCCTGGGCCTGCGAGAGGGTCGAGCAGCATCAGCTGGTGGCCATGAATCAGGCGCTGCTGCTGAGCTACACCATAGGCAGCCTGCTGGGCCCGGCCTATACCGCGCTCTTGATGCAGCACTACTCGGATAAGCTGCTGTTTATCATGATCGCCAGTGTCTCCTTCATCTATCTGCTGATGCTGCTGCGCCCCATGGGTGAGCATCCGACGCCGGTGGCCCATGCCTGATGGCTGTGTCTGATGGGAAGAGGCGCCGAGAGCCAGGCATGATGCCCTGTGCTGTCTCTGGTGACAGGGGCAGCAAAAGGCAGCCGTGCCCGATACAACAAGGCGGCACCTGGGCCGCCTTGTTGTTATCAGGGGCTGGGGAGGGAGAAAGGGGCGCTAGCCATGGCGTTTTTTCGCCTCTTCGAACAGGGAGAGGTGCAGCGGGATCAACTGCCGCCAGTCGCGCCGGTAACCGCCCCCCGGTACGGCGGCGATGGGCAGGCCGTGGCTTAGCGCACAGTCAAACACCATGGCGTCCCGCTGGCGCACCCCGGCGTCGCTCAGGGAGAGGTAGCCGAGCTCGTCGTCCTGGTGCACGTCGACCCCGGCCTGATAGAGGATGAGATCGGGACGGTAGAGGCGCAGCGCCAGAGAGAGCGCCTGGGCCAGGGTCTCGAGGTAGGCGTCGTCCTCCATGCCGCTTGGCAGGGCGAAGTCCAGATGGGAGGCGGGCTTGTGGTGGGGGAAGTTGTGCTCGCCATGCAGGGAGAGGGTGATGATCTCCCGGCTCCCCGTGCACAGGGCGGCGCTGCCATCCCCTTGGTGGACATCGAGATCCACGATGAGCACCTGCTCGCAGCACCCCTCGTCGAGGCAGGCCCGGGCCGCGATCACCAGATCGTTGAACAGGCAGAAGCCGCTGCCAAAGTCCCTGTGGGCGTGATGATAGCCGCCGGAGATCTGCAGGCCGCAGCCCTGCTCGAGGGCGTGGCGGCTGGCGGCCAGCGTGGCCCCGACCGAGCGCAGGGTGCGCTCCATCAGCATGGGTGACCAGGGAAAGCCGAGCCGGCGGATGGCGCCGTCATCCAGGGTGCCGGCAAGGGCCGCTTCCACATAGCCGGCGTCGTGTACTCTTTTGATCTGCTCAGGCGTGGCGGGCGCGGCCTCTGCCAGCGGATAGCCCAGTGCTGCCAGGTGCTGGTAGAGCGCCTGGTACTTGGCCAGGGGAAAGCGGTGCCGCTCGGGCAGTGTCAGGGAGGAGTAATAGGGGTGGTAGAAGATGCGCAGGGACATGGCAATAGGCCCGAACTGATATGAAAAAGGGGAGCCAGGCTCCCCTCTATGCATAAAGCGACGCGCTGCGCCCTTATTGCTGCTGGATCACCCAGATCTGGAAGGCTTTGCGGGTTTCCGCATCGGCCTTGTTGTACCAGTTTTGCAGCTGGGTCAGGGCTTCCGGATTGCTCTGGGCCTTGCTCGGCGCCACTTCTACCGGTGCGCTGGCGGCGGCCATCACGGCAGCGGTGGAGACGGCAACGGTCGCTGGCTGGTTGAAGGCCTTGCCCATCTTGATCAGCTCCTGCTGATAGTCGCGGGTCAGCTGGAAGCCACCCACTTTCGGCATGACGAACTGCTCGCTGGCCAGGACCTGACCGCTGACCTTGTCCTTGAGCACGACTTTCTGCTCTTTCACAAATTGCTGGGCTTCAGACTCGTTACGGGGCTTCTTGAAATCCAGCACCAGGGTCTGGTTGTCACCGGCGGTGAAGTTGATCACCAGGGGCTCGGCGGTTACCAGCTTGATCTCGCTGCGGCTGGAGTAGTTGCCTTCGAAGGCCACCACTACCTGGTGCTTGCCGGCACTGATGGGGAAGCTGCTGGTCTTGTCCAGCAGTTTGGGATTGATGGATTCGCCATCGAGCAGCTGCATCACGTAGGGATTCTGTATTTCCAGTTGGCTATCAGCCAGGGCGCTACCTGCCCACAACAGACCAGCCAGAGCCGGCACCAGAACAGTCAGTTTCATTTCATCTCCTTGAACAGTCAGGCGATTGCCCACTGAAAAATAGGGGCTCATTTTTACAGGTTTGCCCCACAGCAGCAATAGCGGTTTATGGCGCCGCCCGGCAGCAGCTTGATGATGCATCTGTCAAATCAACCCGGCGTGTTTCATTCGATGCGTCGGGTGAAGGGGGGGAGGGCGTCCAGCAACCCCTTGCCGTAGCGCTTGGTAAGAAGGCGCCGATCGAGAATGGTTACCCGGCCCCGATCGGCCTCCTTGCGGATCAGGCGGCCACAGGCCTGGATGAGCTTGCGGGACGCCTCCGGTACCGTCAACTGCAGGAAGGGGTTGCCGCCGCGTTTTTCGACCCACTCGGCGGTCGCCTCCTCCACCGGGGAGTTCGGCACCGCGAAGGGGAGCTTGGTGATCACCAGGTTGGTGAGGTAGTGACCGGGGAGATCCAGCCCTTCCGAGAAGCTGCCGGTACCGAACAGGATGCTGGCCTGGCCGCCGTCGCACTTCTGTCTGTGCAAGGTCAGCAGGGCGTTGCGGGACGCTTCCCCCTGCACCAGCAGGGAGAGCCCCTTGGCCCGCAGCCCCACCGCCACCTCGTTCATCTGGCGGTAGGAGGAGAAGAGCACCAGGCTCGCCTCCTTGCCCGCCAGCAGACGGGGCAGGGTATCGACCAGCTCCTGGGTAAAGCCGGGTGCGCTCGGTTCATGGGCCATCTTGGGCAGATAGAGCTCGGCCTTGTGGTACTCGAAAGGAGATCGCAGGCGCAGGTAGCGGGTTCCGTCGTGCTCCTTGAGTCCCACCTGGTGGCGGAAATAGCTGAAGGAGGAGAGGGCGGTGAGGGTGGCCGAGACCAGCACGGCGCCCAGACAGCGGGACCAGAGCCACTCTTCCAGCAGATAACCCACCTCTATGGGAGAGGCGTGCAGCCAGATGTCCCCGTCCTCGCTCCTGGCCATCCAGCGGGCCAGCGGTGTCTTGCCAGTGGGCACATGGCGGCTCAGCATCTCCCACAGGGCGCAGAAGCTCTCCAGCCGCTGCAGGTGAAAACCGCTCTCCGCCAGCAGGGGTTCGGCCTCCTTGCGACGGATTTCGCCGTCCTTGAGCGCCTCGCCGATGGCGCCCTGCATCCTGTCCAGCGCCCGCAGCGCCTTCTTGCTCGCCTCCTTCAGGTTCTCCGCCAGCATGGGCAGGGGATCGGGCAGGACCCCTTCGGCAAATCTGTGGTGCTGCTCTGAGCCAAACAGGTGATCGTTGCCGGCGAGCCACTGCTCCAGCGCCTTGAGATCCGGCTGCAGGGAGGCCAGGGCATCCTGCAGCTTGAGCTGGGGGTCGAGCAAGCTCTCCTTGTTCAGCGCCCTGGCCAGCTTGCCTGCGCTCTGCACCAGCTTTTCCAGCCAGCGGCGGGATCCCTTGATGCTGGCCGAGGCGGCGCCGTGATCCCGGGCTATGGTCGGCAGGTGATGGGCCTCATCCAGCACATAGATACACTCGTCCGGTGGCGGCAGTATGATGCCGCCCCCCATGGTGAGATCGGAGAGCAGCAGGGCATGGTTGACCACCAGCACATCGGCGGCGTCCATGTCGTTCCTAGCCCGGTGGAAGGGGCAGTGCTGATGATGGCTCAGCGCCTTGTTGCAACTGTGGCGATCGGCGGCGATGCGATCCCAGCAAGTGTCCGGGATGGGCTTGGGCCAGTTGTCCCTGTCCCCGTCCCACTTCCCCTCGGTGTAGGCCTGCCACAGCGCCTGATAGCGCTCCTTGTCGGAATCTGACGGCTTGTGCTTGCTCAAGCTGCCGAAATCGAGCTCGAAATTGGCCATATCGGCGCCACTTGCCGCTTGTTCAAGCAGATGTTCGCAGCAGTAACGCTGACGCCCCTTGACCAGCATGAAGCGAAACGGCAGCTCGCTGTGGCGATGGTAGAACGGCAGGTCCTTGTGGATCAGCTGCTCCTGCAGGGCGACGGTGGCGGTGGAGATCACCAGCTTCTTCTGGGTGAGCCGCGCCACCGGGATGGCGCCCTGGGCATAGGAGAGGGACTTGCCGATGCCGGTGCCCGCCTCGGCCACCAGGATGCGGCGACTCTTCTCATACTCTCCGGTGAGGGTCTTGGCGATTTCGGCCACCAGAAAATTCTGCTCCTTGCGCGGCACAAAACCGGGTAAACCATCGGCAATCTGTCGATAGGTATTGCGAATGGTGGCTTTGAGGCGAGTGGATAGCATGAATGGGGCGTGACCGTGTCTGGGATGAATGGTCACAGGATACCCGCAACAGGCGGCCGGGGTCGAGGCAAGGCGAGGCAGGGGTTGCGGGCCGGGATCCGCACTTATGTCATGGGGCTGATTTTGCGTGCAATAAACCACCAAAAAAAGGCTGT
The DNA here is from genome assembly GCF_023093515.1 of Aeromonas genomosp. paramedia. NCBI lineage: Bacteria > Pseudomonadati > Pseudomonadota > Gammaproteobacteria > Aeromonadales > Aeromonadaceae > Aeromonas > Aeromonas genomosp. paramedia. Next base: position 21,990 of record NZ_JAAROG010000016.1, on the reverse strand, counting down.
TCAGGCAGCAAGTATCGCTGTAAACGTTTTCCCTGGGAGGGCAAACAATATGGGATTCAGCTCACAATTTTTTCCCTATGACTATGGTTTTCTCAAAAAGTTCCAAGTTTTTTCGTTGCGGATCGTAAAACCCGGTGATAGTCTCGGCGGCATAGTGATGCAAAGAACATCGCTAACACAGGGAATAACAAGGACTTAGTGTTTAATTACAGTAGGCATTGGAAACAACTATGAAAAAGACAATTCTGGCTATTGCTATCCCGGCTCTGTTCGCATCTGCCGCTAACGCCGCAGTGGTTTATGACAAAGACGGTGTTACTTTTGATATCTACGGCCGTGTTCAGGCTAACTACTACGCGGATCACAACAAAGCGGTTGATGGGACTGAAGCTCATTATGAGTTCAACTCTGCGACCGGTGGTTCTGATCTCGTAGCTGCTACACCTGGTCGCTACGAAGACGTAGATGGTGAAATTGTTGGTTCCTCCCGTCTGGGCTGGTCCGGTAAAGTTGCGCTGAACAACACCTGGTCCGGTATCGCCAAGACCGAGTGGCAAGTTTCTGCTGAAAACTCCGACAACAAGTTCAACTCCCGTCACATCTGGGTTGGCTTCGACGGTACCCAGTACGGCAAGATCATCTTCGGCCAGACCGATACCGCGTTCTACGACGTGCTGGAGCCGACCGATATCTTCAACGAATGGGGTGACGTAGGTAACTTCTACGACGGCCGTCAAGAAGGTCAGATCATCTACTCCAACACCTTCGGTGGTTTCAGCGGCAAGCTGTCTTACCAGACCAACGATGATGTAGCTGTCAAAGTGACCGACATCGGTCAAGGCATCAAAGAATCTGCCGTATATGGCAAAAACGTGAAGCGTAACTATGGTTATGCCGCAGCAGCCGGCTATGACTTCGACTTCGGTTTGGGCTTCGATGCTGGTTATGCTTACTCCGACCTGGAAAGCACCACTTCCAGCGCTTCTGGCGACAAGAAAGAGTGGGCCCTGGGCGCACACTACGCCATCAACGGCTTCTACTTCGCCGGTGTTTACACTCAGGGTGATCTGAGCTACGACAACACCACTGGTGGTGACAAGGACAAGGGCCGTGGCTACGAGCTGGCTGCTTCCTACAACGTTGACGCCTGGACCTTCCTGGCTGGTTACAACTTCAAAGAAGGCAAGATTGCTTCCAACTCCGCCGGTGCTTCATACGAAGACCTGGTTGACGAAACCCTGCTGGGCGTTCAGTACAACTTCACTTCCAAGCTGAAGGCGTACACCGAGTACAAGATCCAGGGTATCGACGAGCTGGACGACGAGTTCACTGTTGCCCTGCAATACAACTTCTAATCCAGTCTTAGTACGGATTTAGTTGATAAACGGCCAAGCTTGCTTGGCCGTTTTGTTTTGTCTGTCTTTCACCTCTTTCAGTTCCCCGCCGTTTGGCCCTGCGCCAGGTCACGTTGTCTCTTTTCCGTCCTTGGCTCCTTGGTCGTAAATCGCTAGATTATTCAATTCGTTGAAAGATGGTCTGCCGACAGGGAAGGATGCGTGTGATCGATTTCAGTCACCCCGAGTGGCGAGCGCTGGCTCAGCAGTTGCTGGACGAGGCGCCCCAGGTTATCCGCGGTCGCCAATGGCAGCCCCTCATCGGCATGCTCAGGGACAATCAGCTGCTGCTTCCCCTTGGCAATCACCGCTACGAGCTGACCCCGGCCGGACGGCGCTATCTCACCCGTGAGCTGATGCTGGCCGAGCTGGCCTGTGCCCCCCCCGAGCCCGAGGAGTGGCTCCATGCCCAGGGTTGGCAACTGGGGGAGCGGGTCAACGAACGGGTGCTGGCGGCGCTCTATCGCAAGGGGGAGGCGAGCTTCAGTCCGGTTGAGCAGATCAACTTCGAAGACAAGGGGATACGGCTGTGCAGCGATCTGCCGCTGCGGCTGCGGGCCGCTCGCCCGTTCAGCCTGTTCTTCAGCGGTGGCACCCTGCTCGATGCGGCTCCCTGGTTGCGCACCCTGGGAGAGGTGGCGCTACCCGCCCGCACCCTGGCGGGTCTTGGCAAGATCCTGTGGGGGGAGGGGGAGATCCAGCGGGTGATCAGCACAGATTCCGTTGGCGTCTTCGCCGAGCTGAGTCTCCCGGATGATGCCTTGCTGGTCTGGCTGCCCGCCCAGGATCCCGGTGCCCTGCAACCCCTGATTGCCGCCTTGCCTCCCCAGACCCTCTGGAGCCACCTCACAGCACTGGACCCGGCCGGTGTCGACAGGGTCCTGGTATTGGCCCAGCGGCTGGGGCGCCCGGCCAGCTGGTGGCTGCCCCGGGAGCTGTCCCCCATCAAGGAGGCCTATGCCGCCCCTCTGCAGGATGCTCGTCCCTGGGAGCCGAGCCGGATCCCCCGTCCATTGCGGGCCTTGTGCAGCGATCTGGTGGAGTCCAACCGTGGCCTGTCGGCCGAAGTATGTGCCCTGGCATCGGGCTGGCATGCCATCGGCTGACGAGGCCGTCATCCCCCTTGAGAAAGCGGTTTTCCCCTATGGAAGGCAGTGGTATAAAGAGTTGACGGAGCGCTCGCCAAAGGGGCGCTTTTGTTTGCCAACCTACTTTGCCAGCCAACGAACTCAACGGAATACAGGGAATACCATGTTTGAAAAGGTTGTTGCCGCCCCAGCGGATCCGATCCTGGGCCTGACCGAAGCCTTCCGTGCCGACTCTCGCAGCCACAAGATCAATCTGGGGGTCGGGATCTACAAGGATGAGACCGGTGCCACTCCTATCCTTCATTGCGTCAAGAAAGCCGAGCAGAAGCTGCTCACCGACGAGAAGACCAAGAACTACCTCGGTATTGAAGGCAATATCGAATATGGCCGCATAGTGCAGCAACTGCTGTTCGGGCAGGACTCCGCCCTGGTCGCCAGCGGTCGCGCCAAGACAGCCCAGGCGCCGGGTGGTACAGGGGCCCTGCGCATCGCCGCCGAGTTCGTGGTGCGCAACGGTCTGGCCAAGACCATCTGGATCTCCGATCCCACCTGGGCCAACCACGTCAGCGTGTTCCAGGCCGCCGGCCTCACCGTCAAGTGGTACAAGTACTACGATGCGGCGACCAAGGGTCTCGACTTTGCCGCCATGCAGGCCTCTCTCTGCGAAGCACAGGCCGGCGATCTGGTGCTGCTGCACGGCTGCTGCCACAACCCGACCGGCATTGACCCCACCGCGGATCAGTGGCGTGCCCTGGCCAAACAGAGCGCCGCCGCCGGCTGGCTGCCGCTGTTTGACTTCGCCTATCAGGGCTTTGCCCGTGGTATCGAAGAGGATGCCGAGGGGCTGCGCATCTTCGCCGAGTGCCACGACGAGCTGCTGGTGGCGAGCTCCTTCTCCAAGAACTTCGGCCTCTACAACGAGCGGGTCGGCGCCTTCACCCTGGTGAGCGCGACCAAGGCGATTGCCGACGTGGCCTTCACCCAGGTCAAGACCGTCATCCGTGCCAACTACTCCAACCCGCCGTCACATGGCGCCGCCGTGGTGACCACCATCGTCAGCGATCCGGCCCTCTATGCAGAGTGGGTGGAAGAGGTGGCGGCCATGCGGGTGCGCATTCGCGAGATGCGGGAGCTGCTGGTGGAGAAACTCGGCGCCCTCGGCGTGAGCCAGGACTTCAGCTTCATCCGCGAGCAGAACGGCATGTTCTCCTTCTCCGGTCTCTCCAAGGATCAGGTGGAGCGCCTCAAGAGCGAGTTTGCCATCTACATCGTCGGCTCCGGCCGGATCAGCGTGGCCGGGATCACCCGCGCCAACATAGATCCCCTGTGCGACGCCATCGCCAAGGTGTTGTAACTGAGGCGAAGAGGTTCTATGCGGGAATCACCCGCGTCAATATAGATCCCCTGTGCGATGCCATCGCCAAGGTGCTGTAAGGACGGTGAGGGTTGCGGGAGTGCGATCTCCCGAGTGATGCCATCACCAAGGTGCTGTAAGCACAACCATCGGCATCCGCTCAGTAAAAAGCCCGCCAGGTGTCCCCTGGCGGGCTTTTTCATGCCTGTTTTCCGGTATCAGCGGCGCCGTTTGCTGCCCCCGAGCAGAGAGCCCAGCACCCCCCGTACCAGCTGACGACCCACCTCGTTGCCCAGGGTGCGGGCCACGCTCTTGGCGGCGGTCTGCACCACGCCGTCATGTTGGCCCCCGCGCGGGCCTGTGCGCCCGAACAGGATGCCGTTGAGGGCGTCGAGCAATCCGCCGCCCTGCTCCGACGGGGATGGGGGGGCATCATCTGAGGCGGCCGGTGCCCCGCCATTGAGCCGCTCGAAGGCGGATTCGCGATCCTCGCGGGTCTCGTATCTGCCGTGAAGCACTGACCCCTGGATCAGGGCCTGCCGCTCGGCGTCGTTCAGGGGACCTATGCGACTGGCGGGCGGGGCGATGAAGGCGCGCTCCACCACGCAGGGGCGTCCCTTCTCATCGAGCATGGAGACCAGGGCCTCGCCCACCCCGAGCTCGGTGATGACGCCGGCCGCGTCGAAGGCCGGGTTGGCGCGCAGGGTGTTGGCGGCGATGCGTACCGCCTTCTGATCGCTCGGGGTAAAGGCGCGCAGGGCGTGCTGCACCCGGTTGCCGAGCTGCCCCAGCACGCTGTCGGGAATGTCGGCCGGGCTCTGGGTCACGAAGTAGACACCGACCCCCTTGGAGCGGATGAGGCGCACCACCAGCTCTATCTTCTCCAGCAGCGCCTTGGGGGCGTCGTTGAACAAGAGATGGGCCTCGTCGAAGAAGAAGACCAGCACGGGTTTATCGGGATCCCCCACCTCCGGCAACTGCTCGAACAGCTCGGAGAGCAGCCAGAGCAGGAAGCAGGCATAGAGGCGGCTGGACTGGGTGAGCTTGCCGGCCGCCAGCACATTGATGTGGCCGTGGCCAGCCCCGTCGGTCTGCAGCAGGTCCTGGATGTCCAGCATGGGTTCGCCGAAGAAGTGATCGCCGCCCGCGCTCTCAAGGGTGAGCAGGTTGCGCAGTATGGCGCCGATGGAGGCGGTGGACACATTGCCATAGCGGGTGGTGAGGGTCTTGGCGTTGTCTCCGGCAAACTGCACCATGGCGCGCAAGTCTTTCAGATCGAGCAGCAACAGCCCCTCGTCGTCCGCCACCTTGAACACCAGCTCGAGCACCCCGCTCTGGGTGTCGTTGAGGCCGAGCAGACGGGCCAGAAGCAGGGGCCCCATGTCGGAGACGGTGGCCCGCACCGGGTGCCCCTGCTCCGCAAACAGGTCCCAGAACAGGGTCGGGCTGGGGGCAAAGGCGGGGGCCGGGATGCCGAGCTGGGCCAGCCGGGCATCCAGCTTGGTCGACGGGGTGCCGGCGGCGCCAAGGCCGCTGAGATCCCCCTTCACATCCGCCAGAAAGACCGGCACCCCAAGGCGGGAGAACCCCTCTGCCAGCACCTGCAGGGTGACTGTCTTGCCGGTCCCGGTGGCGCCTGTGATGAGGCCGTGGCGGTTGGCCAGGGCGGGCAGCAGTGAGATGGGTTGGCCATTGGCATAGGCCAGCGTCAGGGGTTGGGCCATGGTGAACTCCTTGTCTTTGCAGGTAGCGGCAAGCTGAGGGCTACAAGGAGTGTGGTGGCAGAGCCAAACGATGGCAAGGCGGCGCGAATTGCGCCCTGTGGCGAAACCGAAGGGCGGGGAGGGGGCTCAGCGGGCGCGAGTCAGCCTGCCCAGCTGCAGCAGCATGAGGGTGAGCAGGGCCCCGGTGGCGGCGGTCAGCAGTGCCAGCAGCAGGCTGCCGAGCAGGAAGGGGGGCACCAGGGTCGCCGCCTCGTGCTCCAGCCAGTGCAATGACCAGGTGAGGTGGAAGGGCTCCGGCGTCTGGTGCAGCACCAGGCAGCCGGTGCGGTAGGCATAGAGGTACATGAAGGGCAGCGTCAGCGGGTTGTTGAACCAGACCGCCAGCAGGGCGAGCGGCAGGTTGAGGCTGAATGCCAGCGCCAGCGCGACGGCGACGAGGGAGTGCATGGGGATGGGGATCCAGCTGGCGAAGAGGCCGGCCGCCACGGCGCCGCTGAGTGCCCGGGTGCCCCCCTGCCAGAGGGCGGGGGTCAGCAGGCGCTCACCAAAGAGGGCGAACCACTTCTGCTGGCGCAGGGTGTCCGGGTCTATCTTGAAACGGGCCAGCCAGCGGCTCAGCATGCCCGCGCCTCCTTGCGCTTCTGCCACTGACGCACCGTGTTGATGCGCCAGAAGGTGCGGATGAAGGTGTAACCCATCAGTGAACTCAAGAGCGCGAGCACCAGGGAGCCCAGCAGCAGCGGCGGGGCCAGGGTTTCAAATACCGAGACCAGCCATGCCCAGGTGAACTGGATCTCGATGTGCTGGGCGGGGTGCCCCAGCAGCTGGCAGCCCACCAGGTAGGCGCCATAGAACAGCGGCGGCATGGTGAAGGGGTTGGAGAGCCAGACCAGGGCGACCGAGAGGGGCAGATTGACCCGAAAGAGGATGGCGCCACCGGCCGCCAGCAGCATCTGGCAGGGGAGGGGGATCCAGGCCATGAAGAGGCCGACCGCGAAGGCACCGGCGGCGGAGCGGCGGTTGAGGTGCCAGAGGTTGGCATCGAGCAGCAGCTTGCCGAACAGCCGCAAGTGCTTGTGTTCCTTGAGCTTGTCCTGATCGGGCAGCCAGCGTTTTATGAGTCGTTTGGGCATGTTTGAAACCTTGCTAAATACTTGCTCCATGGATCTGCGTCTGTTGTCGTTTGCCCTGGGGGCAAGCTCCTCACTGCTCTGGCCCTGGTTACCCTCTACTGCATGGGGCGGCGCGCTGCTGGCCCTGGCTATCCTGCTCGCCCTTGGCCGCCACTGGCGGCTCTTGTTTCTGGTGCTCGGGGTGCTCTGGATGCAGCTGAACCTGCAGTATCGGCTGGCCTGGCTGGACAAGCTGGAGACACAGACCAGCCACATCATAACCGCACGGGTGCAAAGTACGGAGTCCTCCGGTGATAAGCCACGAGATAAATTTGCCCGCCTGCTGCTGCGGGTCGAGACGCTGGACGAGCAGCCCCTCGGGGTGGCCCCCCTCGTCAGGATCAATGCCTACCAGGCAGTGCCGCACTTGCCCGCCGGCAGCCGCATCACCCTGGTGACTTCCCTCAAGCCCGCCCACGGGCTGGCCAACGAGGCGGGCATGGATGGGCGGCGCCTGCTGCTTGGCAAGGGGATCACGGCGACCGGCAACCTGCGTCGTCTCATCGAGGTTCAGGGGGCGGCCCCCGGGATGCGGGAGCGCTGGCTGGCCGCCGCCAGCACCGCCTGGCAGGGGCTGGAGCAGGCCCCCTTGCTGGCGGCCCTCAGCTTCGGGGAGCAGGGGGGCATCACGGATGCCCAGTGGGATCTGTTTCGCGGCAGCGGCCTGACCCACATCATCGCCATCTCTGGCCAGCATATCGCCCTGGTGGCGGTGCTCGGCTGGTGGCTGGGGCGGCTGCTGGGATTGCGGGGGGCCATTCTAGTCTCCCTGTTGTTTGCCGCCGTCTACAGCTGGCTGGCGGGATTTGCGGTGGCGACCGAGCGGGCCCTCATCATGGTGCTGGTGTGGAGCCTGCTGCGCTGGCTGAGGCGGGACTGGCCCAGCCACCGCATCTGGCTGTGGGCCTTCGTGGTGCTCGTGCTCTGGGATCCCTTTGCCCTCTACTCGGCCGGCTTCTGGCTCTCCTTCATGGCGGTGGCCCTGCTGTTGCTGGCGAGCCTGCTGCACGCGCGTCCCGGGCTGGTGCGCCTGCAGTGCCTGCTGCTGCTCGGCCTGCTGCCCCTGCAACTGCTGCTGTTCGAGGGCATGGCTCCGCTGGCGCTCTTGCTCAATCTGCTGGCGTTGCCGCTGTTCTGCCTCGGCATCATTCCGCTGGCGCTCGTCGGCGTGCTGCTGGCGCCGCTCTCCACCGCCCTGGCTCATGGCCTGTTCTGGCTGTCCGATCTGGGGCTGACGTGGGTGTTGTGGGGACTCGACCTGCTGGCGGACCACCTGCAGCTCTGGTGGCCGGTTCCCGGCTGGCTGATGCCCGTCAGTGCCCTGCTGGTGCTGCTGTGGGGGGCCTGGCAGTTGCCGGGAGGGCGCGGCTTGCTGCTCCCGGTGGGAGCCGCCCTGCTGCTGGGAGCCTGGCCTGCCCCCACGCCCTGGCAGGTGCGGGTGCTGGACGTGGGGCAGGGCTTGTCGGTGCTCGTCACCCGCGGCGATCGCGGCATCCTCTACGACACCGGGGATAGCTACCCCGGCGGTTACAACATGGCGGAGGCCGCCATGTTGCCCGTGCTGAGCCGGCTCGATGTGCGGGTGCTCGATGCCCTCATCATCAGCCACAAGGACAGGGATCATGCGGGCAATCGACGCGCCATGCTGCAGGCGATGCCGGTGCGCCGCGAGCTCTCCTCGTTCGGCTTCGCACCCAGCACGACCCTGTGTCGCCGTGGTCAGCGCTGGCACTGGCAGGGGTTGGAGGTACGGGTGCTCTGGCCCGAGCGGCCGGGGGCGGGGCGCAACAACGACAGTTGCGTGGTGCAGATAAGCGACGGCCGGCATCGCATCCTGCTCAGCGGCGACATAGAGCAGGGGGCGGAGCGCCGTCTGCTGGCGCTGGAAGCGAAAGGAGAAGGTGAAGAACTCGCCAGCACCTTTTCCGGCGCTCGCTTCAGCACCCTCTCCAGCGCCGTGCTGGTGAGCCCTCACCATGGCAGCCGCACCTCCTCGACCCCAGGCTTCGTGGCGGCGGTGAACCCGGATGTCGTCATCCACAGCGCCGGCGACAGGAACCAGTGGCAGTTTCCCCGCCCCGAGGTGGTGGCGAGATACGAGGGGGCTCGCCAATGGGTGACGGGGCAGGATGGTGCCATCCTGATCGAGGCGGGGGAGGCCGGGCTCGAGATCCGGGCCGAGCGCGAGCAGGGCCCCTGGTACAGGCGCAATGGCCACTGGTGGCGGCCCAGGCTATGGCGCTAGGACTCTCCCTCGGCCGTTATTTCTCTTTGGGATGGGGCAACGCCCGATGGATGCCCAAGCGTTGGCCAGGGCAATAATCCGTCATTTCCCGTTAAGTAAGGGGGAGGGAGATGGCCAGACGATGGCAACGCTTGGTGTAATCCTGCGCTTTGGCTAGAATACCCCGTCATTTCCCTTATTAACGGCTATTCATGCAACAAGAAACCTCACAAGAGAGCTGGCCCGTCTTCAAGCGCCTGCTCGGTTATGTCCGGGATCGCAAACTGGGGCTGGTGGGCGGCATCATCGGCATGCTGGGTTATGCGGCCGTGGATACCACCTTCGTCTACTCCATCAAGCCGCTCATCGATCAGGGCCTCAACGGCAACGATAGCAGCGTGCTCAAGTGGATGCCCTTCTTCGTGCTCGGCATCGTCGCCCTACGCGGTTGCGCCGCCTTCCTCTCCAACTACTGCATGGCCTGGGTCGGCAACCATGTGGTGATGCGGCTGCAGCAGCAGGTGTTCAGCCACCTGATGGCCATGCCCATGAGCTTCTTCGACCGCCAGAACACCGGCAACCTGCTCTCCAAGGTGACTTATGACGCCGGTCAGGTGTCGTCAGCCGCGAGCTCCACCCTGGTCTCCCTGGTGCGGGAAGGGGCCACCGTCATCGGCCTGCTCGGCCTGATGTTCTGGCACTCCTGGCAGCTGTCGGTGATCTTCCTGGTGGTCGGCCCCGTGGTGGGCATACTGATCGGCCTCATCAGCCGTCGTTTCCGCAAGATCAGCCGCCACATCCAGCAGGCGGTGGGTGACATCACCACCTCCACCGAGCAGATGCTCAAGGGCCATAAAGAGGTGCTGATGTTCGGTGGCCAGCAGGTGGAGGACAAGCGCTTCTATCAGGTCAGCAACCGGATGCGTCAGCAGACCATGAAGATGGTGGCGGCCGACGCCATCGGCAGCCCCATAGTCCAGATGGTGGCCTCGGTCGCCCTGGCGGTCTTCCTCTATGTGGCGACCATAGACTCGGTCAAGGCGACCCTGACCGCGGGCACCTTCACCGTCATGGTCACCTCCATGATGATGCTGCTCAAGCCGCTGAAAAGCCTGACCGACGTGAACAACCAGTTCCAGCGCGGCATCACCGCCTGCCAGAGCCTGTTCGGTCTGCTGGACTCCACCCCGGAGCAGGACACCGGCACCCGCACCCTGGAGCGGGCCCGTGGGGAGATCGAGTTTCGCAACGTCACCTTCACCTACCCGACCAAGGAGACCCCGGCGCTGCACAACATTAGCTTCAAGGTGGAGGCGGGCAAGTCCGTGGCCCTGGTGGGGCGCTCCGGCTCCGGCAAGAGCACCATCGCCAGCCTCTTGACCCGCTTCTATGACATAGAGCAGGGGGAGATCCTGCTGGACGGCGTCAACATCCGCGAATATCGCTTAAGCGAGTTGCGCAAGCAGTACGCCCTGGTCTCCCAGCATGTCCACCTGTTCAACGACTCCGTGGCCAACAACATCGCCTACGCGGCAGAAGACAAGTACAGCAGGGAAGAGATCCAGCATGCCGCCCGCATCGCCCATGCCGACGAGTTCGTGCGCAAGATGCCGGAGGGCTATGACACCGTCATCGGCGAGAATGGCGCCTCCTTGTCCGGTGGCCAGCGCCAGCGCATCGCCATCGCCCGCGCCCTGCTGCGGGACTCCCCGGTACTGCTGCTGGACGAGGCCACCTCGGCCCTGGATACCGAGTCCGAGCGCCACATCCAGGCGGCCATCGACGAGCTGTGCAAGGCGCGCACCTCCCTGGTGATCGCCCACCGTCTCTCCACCATAGAGAAGGCGGACGAGATCCTGGTGATCGACGAGGGTCATATCGTCGAGCGCGGCAACCATGGCGAGCTGATGAGCCAGCAGGGCACCTATGCCCAACTGCGCGCCATCCAGTTCGGCGGCGCCGTGAGTCATTCGGCCTGATGCTGGAGCGTCTCTGGTACGGCAAGAGTGGCTGGCGCTGGTGGCTGGCCCCCTTGGCCCTGCTGTTTGCCCTCGTCAGCGGCGGGCGCCGTTTCGCCTACCGGCGCGGCTGGTTCAGCGCCTATCGCGCCAGCCTGCCGGTGATAGTGGTGGGCAATATCTCGGTCGGTGGCAACGGCAAGACCCCTGTGGTGGTCTGGCTGGTAGAGCAACTCCAGGCCCGTGGCTATCGCCCCGGCGTGGTCAGCCGGGGTTACGGCGGCAAGGCGCCCCATTACCCTTACCGACTCGATAAGCAGAGCACCACGGCCCAGGCGGGGGATGAGCCTGTGCTCATCGCAAGGCGCTGCGGCTGCCCCGTGGTGGTGGCCCCCAGGCGCGCCGATGCGGTGCGTCTGCTGGAGCAAAGCGGTGAGGTGGACATCATCATCACCGACGATGGCCTGCAGCACTACGCCCTGGACCGGGACATAGAGCTGGTGGTGGTGGATGGGGCCCGGCGCTTTGGCAATGGCTGCCTACTGCCCATGGGGCCGCTGCGGGAACCCATGACCCGCCTCAAGCGGGTCGATGCCATCATCTGCAACGGCGGCACCCCGGCCCAGGGGGAATACCCCATGGCGCTGGTGGCGGCTGCGCCGCGCCGCGTGTGCGACGATGCGCCCCTCGAGGCTCCCCTTGCCGGACCTGTGGATGCACTGGCGGGCATAGGCCATCCTCCCCGCTTCTTTGCCACCCTGGCCGGACTCGGCTATGAGCTGGCAGAGCGTGTCGGTTATGCGGATCATCAGGCCTTTGATCGGGATGAGCTGCTCGCCCGCTTCGGCGAGCGCCCCCTGCTGATGACGGAGAAGGATGCGGTCAAGTGCCGGGCCTTCGCGCCAGCGCACTGGTGGTATCTGCCGGTGAGCGCCGAGTTGCCCGCCTCCCTGCTCGATACCCTGCTGCAGCGGTTGACCCCGCCGCAGGCGTCCGGCCCTGACCATGCACACTGAATGGCGCAAGATCATCGCCTGCACGGCATAGCCCGTGCGGCGCCGTTGCAAGGAGCCGGATGCCGGCTCCGGCGATGGACCATTAAACTGCTCGGCAGCCTAGCCCGCCCGAGATCGTCGCTTGCTCGACATCGTTGAAGGAGTTTCGTTTTGGCACTGGATATCAAATTGCTCGACATCATCGCCTGCCCGGTTTGCAAGGGGAAGCTGCACTATCAACCGCAATCGGACAAGGCCGCCCATGAGCTCATCTGCCGCTTCGACAGACTGGCCTATCCGCTAGAGGAGGGGATCCCCGTCCTCCTGGAGAACCGGGCCCGTCATCTGCCCCTGGAAGAGCTGAAGCCATGAGTTTCGTCGTCGTCATTCCGGCCCGTTACGCCTCGACCCGCTTGCCGGGCAAGCCGCTGGCGGACATCCATGGCAAGCCCATGGTGCAGCACGTGGTGGAGAAGGCCCTGCAATCGGGCGCCGATCGGGTGATAGTCGCCACCGACGATGAGCGGGTGCTGCAGGCGCTGCAGGCAACCGGCGTCGAGGTGTGCATGACCTCACCGGATCACCAGTCCGGCACCGAGCGCCTGGCCGAGGTGTGCCGTCACTACGGCTTCGCCGCCGATACCATCATCGTCAACGTGCAGGGGGACGAGCCGCTCATTCCGCCCGCCATCATCCGTCAGGTGGCGGACAACCTGGCCGCCGCCACGGCCCCGATGGCGACCCTATCGGTGCCGATCAAGGACGCCGAAGAGGCGTTCAACCCCAATGCGGTCAAGGTGGTGACCGACAAGGATGGCTACGCCCTCTACTTCAGCCGCGCCAGCATTCCCTGGGACAGGGACCGCTTTGCCAAGAGCCACGAGCAGATTGGCAGCCACTACCAGCGCCACATCGGCATCTACGCTTATCGCGCGGGCTTCATTCAGCGTTACGTGGACTGGGCGCCGAGCGCGCTCGAGCAGATTGAGGCGCTGGAGCAGTTGCGGGTGCTCTGGTACGGGGAGAAGATCCACGTGGCCCAGGCGCTGGAGGCCCCCCCGGTCGGGGTGGATACCCAGTCCGATCTGGACAAGGTGCGTGCCCTGCTGGCCAACTGAGGCTGGCGGCACGAAAGTTGACCGATACGGCGCCTTCAGGCGCCGTTTTTTCGTTGATTATTTATATAATAATTTGATTTAAAACGGCTTTTACGAGCACTTTCAAACTTTTCCCGGCCATGGTTTGCCAAATCATCGAGTTTGGTTATGATGCAAGACGCCGTGTTAACCCTAACTGGCATATAACGAGATAAAAAACGGGGTGTTTGGGTGATTAATGTATTCCTGGTCGATGATCATGAGTTGGTGCGTACAGGGATAAGACGCATTTTGGAAGATGTCCGCGGGATCAAGGTGGTGGGCGAGGCGCAGAGCGGGGAAACCGCCGTGGCCTTCTGTCGGCAGCATCACCCCGACGTGATTTTGATGGACATGAACATGCCGGGTATCGGCGGTCTGGAAGCGACCCGCAAGATCCTGCGGCTGCGCCCCGATGTGCGCATCATAGTGCTGACCATTCATTCCGAGAATCCGTTCCCCACCAAGGTGATGCAGGCGGGCGCCGCCGGATACCTCACCAAGGGGGCCGCGCCGGACGAGATGATCCACGCCATTCGCCTGGTGCACTCCGGCCAGCGTTACATCTCCCCCGAGATCGCCCAGCAGATGGCCCTGAGCCAGTTTGCCTCGGCGGACGAGAACCCCTTCAAGTCCCTCTCCGAGCGCGAGTTGCAGATCATGATGATGATCACCAAGGGACAGAAGGTGACCGACATCTCGGAGCAGCTCAACCTGAGCCCGAAGACGGTCAACAGCTATCGCTACCGCCTGTTCAGCAAGCTGGGGATCAACGGCGACGTGGAGCTGACCCATCTGGCCATTCGCTATGGCATGCTGGATGCCGACACCCTGTAAGGGATGCCTGTGCCCACCCAAGGCGGCGAGTGCCGCCTTTTTGCTTTTCGCAGGCCCGGCGCAGTATGCTCTCCCCGTCTTTTTGCATTCATCCGTTGAGTCGAGTTGCCGATGACCCTCTCTCCCGATCCCCATTTTGACAGCAAGGCGTTTTTGAGCGCCGTCACCCACCAGAGCGGCGTCTACCGCATGTATGACGGTGGCGGCACCGTCATCTACGTGGGCAAGGCCAAGGATCTGAAGAAGCGGCTCGCCTCCTACTTTCGCACCAATGTGGACAGCATCAAGACCCGTACCCTGGTGCGCCAGATAGCCGACATCCAGGTCACGGTCACCCACACCGAGACAGAGGCGCTGATCCTCGAGCACAACCTCATCAAGCAGTACCAGCCGCGCTACAACGTGCTGCTGCGGGATGACAAGTCCTACCCCTGGATCATCATCACGGCACACCAGCACCCGCGCATCGGCGTGCATCGCGGTGCCCGCAAGGTGAAGGGGGAGTACTTCGGCCCTTACCCCTCCGGCGGCGCCGTGCGCGAGAGCCTACACCTGATGCAGAAGATCTTCCCGGTGCGCCAGTGCGAGGACGCCGTCTATGCCAACCGCACCCGTCCCTGCCTGCTCTATCAGCTCAAGCGCTGCGCCGGCCCCTGCGTGGCCGGGCTGGTGAGTGAGGCCGAGTATGCCCAGCAGGTGGAGCTGGCCAAGCTGTTCCTGGCGGGCAAGAACCAGCAGGTGATAGGCGAGCTGGTGGGCAAGATGGAGTCCGCCAGCGGCGATCTGCGCTTCGAGGAGGCGGCCCGCTACCGGGATCAGATCCAGGCCCTGCGCCGGGTCACCGAGCAGCAGTCGGTGAGCGGCAACGTGCTGGACGAGCTGGACGTGGTGGGGGTGGCCTTCGATCAGGGGGCGGCTTGCATCCACGTACTTTTCATCCGCCAGGGCAAGGTGCTGGGCTCGCGCAGCTACTTCCCGAAAGTGCCGGCCGATACCCCCCTGGACGAGGTGGTGCAATCCTTCCTGCTGCAGTTCTATCTGTCGGGGCAGGGGGGACGACAGATCCCGAGCGAGGTGCTGCTGGACGTGGCGCTGGAAGACGAGGCGGTGATCGCCGAGACCCTAAGCCAGACCGCCGGCTACAAGGTGCGGGTGCAGAGCCGCACCCGGGCTGAGCGGGCACGATTTATCAAGCTCGCCTCCATCAACGCCCAGACGGCGCTGCGCTCGCGGCTGGCCCACAAGAGCACCATCACCGCCCGCTACGACCAGCTGGAGGAGCTGCTGGAGCTGGAGCGCCCCATCGCCCGCATGGAGTGCTTCGACATTTCTCACACCATGGGGGAGCGCACCGTCGCCTCCTGCGTGGTGTTCAACCGGGAGGGGCCGCTCTCATCGGAATACAGGCGCTTCAACATCGACGGCATCACGGGGGGCGATGACTATGCTGCCATGGAGCAGGCCCTGGAGCGGCGCTTTGGCAAGCAGCAGGAGCCGGACAAGGTGCCGGACGTGCTCTTCATCGACGGCGGCCTCGGCCAGTTGCGCCGCGCCGAGGAGATCCTGGCCCGTCAGCTGGAGTTTCTGGGGGGCAAATACCCGCTGCTGGTGGGCATCGCCAAGGGGGTGACCCGCAAGGCCGGGCTGGAGACCCTGATCATGGGGGAGAGCCACGAAGAGCTGCACTTGCCGGCAGATATGCCCGCTTTGCACCTGATTCAGCACATTCGCGATGAATCTCACCGTTTTGCCATCACAGGCCACCGCGCGAGACGGGCGAAAGCCCGTACCACCAGTACTCTGGAGGACATTCCGGGGGTGGGGCCCAAACGGCGGCAGGCCCTGCTCAAATACCTGGGGGGCCTGCAGGAGGTGAAAAAGGCGGGGGTGGACGAGCTCGCCAAGGTGCCCGGCATCAGCCAGGAGCTGGCCCAATCCATCCACGACGCCCTGCACTCGCTCTGACCCTGGATTAACGTTGCTGTTCTGGGGGATATACCCAGGAG
Organism: Aeromonas genomosp. paramedia; assembly: GCF_023093515.1. Lineage (NCBI taxonomy): Bacteria > Pseudomonadati > Pseudomonadota > Gammaproteobacteria > Aeromonadales > Aeromonadaceae > Aeromonas > Aeromonas genomosp. paramedia. The sequence continues at coordinate 6,102 of NZ_JAAROG010000016.1, read as the reverse complement.
CTGGCGGGTTCATACCATTCAGGGGCCTTGCATTCGTTCCCGCCTGGGTAGGCGTTGTTGTTCAGGACAGGGGATGCCTGGTACCCGTCAGGAGCGGGTCTGACCCGAGCCACCTTGAGTGGGTGGCATTTGATGTGGATCCCGCAAACCGGCCCCGGCAGCACAAGAGCCGTGACGCAGGGGGCCCGCAAATGCCATAATGGCATGCATCCTGAGGTTATTGATGGATTAATGGACCAAGGCGGGCGCCTGTCCGGTTGCAACGGTGATCGGCTTGGGGCTACCATGTAGCGGCATACAAGAAGTGGCTGAAAATAATGACAAATATTCCTAACCTGCTGACGTTTTTTCGGATTTTGCTCATCCCCGTCTTCGTCATCCTGTTCTACCTTCCCTATCAGTGGTCCTACCTGGCGGCTGCGCTTGTCTTCATCCTGGCGGCCGCGACCGACTGGTTTGATGGCTATCTCGCCCGCAAGCTGAACCAGTCCACCGCCTTCGGTGCCTTCCTCGATCCCGTTGCCGACAAGATCATGGTGGCGGCCGCCCTGGTGGTCATCGTCGAACACTACAACACCATCTGGGTCACCATACCGGCCATGACCATGATTGGCCGCGAGATCATCATCTCCGCCCTGCGGGAGTGGATGGCAGAGCTCGGCAAGCGCTCCTCGGTGGCGGTCAGCTGGATCGGCAAGTGGAAGACCATGATCCAGATGGTGTCGCTCACCGGCCTCATCTGGCAATACGATATCTGGATGGTGTGGCTCGCCTACGTGCTGCTCTATGTCGCCACAGTGCTCACCTTCTGGTCCATGTTCCAGTACATGAAGGCCGCCTGGGGCGATCTGACCTACCACTCCCGCTTCTAGTCCACCCATGGGCAAATGGCCGTTTCCTTGCCGTTGGGGCAGAGAAACGGCCATGAGTGGCAAAAGTGTGGGAGAAGGGCAAAAAATGCCCGAACGATCAGCGTATTAAATGTTTTTGGTTGACTGGACGAGGAACATCGCTAGAATGCGTTCTCGTAGTCAGGCAGTCAGCCAGACCGATGCGGGAATAGCTCAGTTGGTAGAGCACGACCTTGCCAAGGTCGGGGTCGCGAGTTCGAGTCTCGTTTCCCGCTCCAAATTCAGACAATCGAGAGCCAACTCTCTTTTGCATGGCGCGTTAGCAAAGCGGTTATGCAGCGGATTGCAAATCCGTTTAGTCCGGTTCGACTCCGGAACGTGCCTCCATATTGACAAGCCCGCCCGCGGACTTGATACCGATTGCGGTGCCTGAGTGGTGAAATCGGTAGACACAAGGGATTTAAAATCCCTCGACGTTCGCGTCGTGCCGGTTCGATTCCGGCCTCAGGCACCATTAAAATTGAAGAAAAAAGCCTTACAGATTAAACAGATACGACGCTTCATTGCGTCGTTTTTGTTTCTGCCCCCCAGCGTTTCCCCTCTCTCACTTTTCCTTTCTTGTCCATTTCTTGTCTAAGCGACTAACTACTTCCTGCTACTCGCTGCAAACAATCTGCCCAGCCTTCCAACATAGCCAAGGACGTTTGGTAGGCCACTGCTCCGGGCCTTTCCGGGGTCTATCTCTGGTGCTGAGACAAGTGCCGCTCACCGTTACCCCTTCCGCTTCACCCCCTCCCAAACCCGCATTGAACCCCCTTTGAAACTGAATCGCCCCTACTTTCCTAGACACCTCAAGAGCCTCAAACTTCAAACTGAGGTCATTCAGGAGGTGTTATGAGCAAGCAGCAACGTTACACGGAAGAATTCAAACTGGCCGCCGTCAAGCAGGTGACTGAGCGCCATTACCCAGTGGCAGAGGTCGCTGAGCGACTTGGTGTTTCCAGCCACAGTCTTTACGCCTGGATCAGGCGCTACAGCCAGCCCGACGTGCAGCAACAGCATGACTCCAGCCTGCAAGCCGAGATTCGGCGCCTCAAGGCTGAACTGCGCCGCGTCACCGATGAGCGAGATATCTTAAAAAAGGCCGCCGCGTACTTTGCCAAGCTGTCAGGGTAAGGTACGTCTTCATCCGGGCGCACGCGTCCACACATCCCATCTGCCGACTGTGTCGGATGATGAATGTCCACCCGAGCGGTTATGACGCCTGGCAGCACCAGCCTTTATCTTCCCGCGCACTTGAAGACCAACGCCTCTTGGGCCAGATCAAGCAATGCTGGCTAGAAAGCGGGGGCGTCTATGGTTATCGCAAGATCCGGGACGACCTGCGAGAGATAGGCGAGACCTGTGGGAAACACCGGGTGGCGCGATTAATGCGTCATGAAGGTTTACGTTCACAAACCGGTTATCGTCGCCGTCCCGGTCATTATGGTGGCCGGCCAACGGTGGTTGCACCGAACCATCTTGAACGCCAGTTCGATGTGACTGAGCCAAATAAGGTCTGGGTAACGGACATCACTTATATTCGAACCCATGAAGGCTGGCTTTATCTGGCCGCGGTATTGGATTTGTTCTCACGACAAGTCATTGGTTGGTCAATGGGGCCACGGATCAACCGAGAGTTGGCCATCAGCGCGTTACTGATGGCAGTGTGGCGACGGCGACCCGAGCAGGAAGTGCTGGTTCATTCTGACCAAGGGAGCCAGTTTAGCAGCCATGACTGGCAGGATTTTTTGCGGGAGCACCGGCTCAAGGCCAGCATGAGCAGACGTGGCAATTGCCATGATAACGCGGTGGCGGAGAGTTTCTTCCAACTCCTCAAACGCGAGCGGATCCGACGTAAAACCTATGCAGATCGCGAGGAGGCTCGGCAGGATGTGTTCGATTACATTGAAATGTTTTACAACCCCAAGCGTCGGCACAGTTTCAACAATGGGCTATCGCCAGTAGAGTGTGAAAAGCAATATTTCGAACGGCTCAAAAGTGTCTAGAGAAGCCGGGGCGATTCAATTGTACTAATTCTTTTTTGCACAAGGAGTGTGCTCGATGTCTATCTCGCCTATGGATCTCGCAACTTATTACGGTGTCGATGACATTCCTGCTGCCCTATCGATAGGCGATAACCTCCATAGTTTGCTCGTAGCCATATTCAGGAATGAGCCTCTGACTTCGCCCCGCTACGACATTCTAGCCAGCTACGATCTCAACGCCTTGAGGGGCTTTATCAACGGCGATATGACTCTCCCTGAGTTCAGACGCCAATCTGCGGTAGAACAGGAGCAGCGCCGTTCTAAATCTCTTTACTATAAGGGCCGAAAGATTGTGCATCGCTACCAACCTTCAATCACGAAGCCCTTGGCTGGTCAGCTAGACGACAAGCCTCATATAGAGAAGACCAGCCAAAATCCCACTTGGGATTACCTGCAGAAATTCCGGATCAAAAATGGTCTGGCCGATGGCCAGAAGTCTGTGTCCCTCCCCCCGCATGAACTGGCCAGACAATTCTGGGTGGATGATATCACCAGTGCGATCACGGGCGGTGCCAGGTTGCACAGCCTCCTTGTCGCTGCCGGACAAGGCGCGACGATATCAGCAGCTAACAGACAATTTCTCTTGAACAGAGGGTTGAATGCCTTGCTGTGCTTCTTGACCGGCGAACTCTCCCAAGAGCAGTTCGACCAAAAAGGGAAAGCGGAACAGGAGCAACGAAACGAGCTTGCGCAACAGAAACAACGCGAGATCGCCGCTCAGAAGGCCGCAGATGAAGAACGTTATAAAGCCGAGCAGAAAGCCCGAAGTGTGCGACTTGAGGCTGAGCGGATTCAGCGTGAGAGTGACCCCAAGTACATCGCACGGATGAAGAACCAAGCACTCAGGGAGAAGTATGGTGTCACTGGATATGTCGAATCACATCACCTCAAACAGCTCATGGCAATCCTTCTCAAGCTGGATGCAGGTACACGGCTACTGGAGACTGAAACCATCTGGCTCAAGAGCAATGGCCGTGAGTACGAGACAAAGGAGATTCTGCATAGCTACAACCGACTCGAAGCTGATCACTGGCTAGCAGAGTACCGCAACAGCAAGAACCCATGGAGTGCAGTCAATGCCAGCGGACACTTGCGCAAATGTGCAGCATCGAATGAGGCGATTGCTCTGCTGAATGCCATCCCAGCCAAGCGGCAGGTTCAGCCTAAGCTGAAATCCGCCATTCTCACCACTCATGGTGGTGCGATGCGTGACCATGGCGACCATACTGCCGCATTGAACATGGGCGCTGAAGCTCACCGTCTTCAACCCAACAACTTTCGCCCCTGCACACTACTTGGCGCAGTCTGTATCGAGCTTGGCAACATTAGTGAGGGACATGAGTGGTATTGCAAGGCGGAAGCCAGAGGCGCTGGTCGTGACAGTATTATGTCGGATGTCAGGTCGCTTCTTACCCGAATGACAGCCGATAAACGTGAAGCAGTTATCGCAGAGCTGTTACGCATTCATCCCGAACAGTATCGATGGCTAACTAAGTGGCGTCAGACCAAAGCGTAACAGACATTATTGCTAGCGAACTGAAAGTGAATCGCTACCCGTTACTGAGAATCTACAGGGATGTGATTATGGCACGGGTGGTAATTCAGTCCGGTGAATACAACTCCATACACATAGACCACTTCACATCTATCCCTAGAGCAATAATAACTTTCACTTCTTGGAAGTATTTGTAAATTATTTTTTTATATTGATTTCCTTGAGACATTGAGATAACTGAGATTGGTGGTTTTTACTGATGTTCAGTAAGCCAGAATAGGTAGTTGGTTCTTTGTCACTCTCTGCAACATTAATCCAGATCGGTACGTCGCTTTTGATACCAGCCAGTGATTCCAAGGCTATACCATTTATATCTTCGGCGCTCCAAGAAGAATACCCATTCGACCACACACTCATCAGGTTTGTAGGAACAATCGATAGCGGAGCTGCACTACCAATCTTGATCCATCGTACAACAGAATGATTAGTGTTTGGTTGCCAAACCGGATTACTGATCAGAAATACTCGATGATATAATTGAACGTTATAGATGCCATCTCGACTTAATCCAACGCCTAATCCAAAGGAAAATCCATCATCATTAGAAGATCCCACTTGAGCTCCTTCCATGATGGCAATACAGGAAGTAAATATACCCTGGCTCTCAGCTCCAACCTCGGTGCGAACAGTAAAATTAATCTCATTATTATATTCGCTACTAGCATACACCTGAAAACAAGCTGTCAGTGCCATCCATGCGATCATTGGTCTCGCGTTTGATTTCCTTGCGTCTATCCATAGACTCATGCTAGTTCCCCTCTACAAAATAAGTAAACTAATTTAGAACAAAATAAAGAGAAGGTCACTATGACTGCTCATGTGCGTATTTAACTTGCTGAGATGAGAATGTATTGGATATCCGAGTCGAATCGAATTCATCGGCTCGAACAAATGGATCGTGTGATGAACCATTTATCGCTCTGACAAGCCCATTTGGATATGTGACTTGATAATTTGGCTTGACTCCAGTACCTGTCTCACCAAACTGGACTTTAGCATCCTCGTACCCTCGCATGTTGCTCAGAACATTGAGCAAAAAAATACGACCTAATTTCGGAAGGTTCTCTTCATTCCAGCATAATTTTGACATAACGAACGCCCCTCATTAATTGACTATATACCGCAAGAAATCAGATGTTTTTCTGATATCTCGCGCCAATCGAGAATAGATCTCTGACACGAATTTTGACTCCGGTCTTTTCCAGATGATACCCGCGTCGCTCCATAATCTGTCTCACCATTTTCCCAACGACCTGCTTTAATCTGTCGTCCCACACATCATGGCCAAAGTGACTTAGCAATAATGGCTGGATCCCCTCAATAGCTGGCCTCTGGAGATATGTTGTTGTTTCAAGGCTCGCGACAACTAGCTCGGAATTTAAAAAAGACCACAGCTCTTTACCCTTATCACTAGTCGCAATTCCGGTGAAATTACCTGCATCGAAGTCTTTCATACAGCTCCTCTAAAGTGGACTTACCGAAACAATAGATCACAGGTGGTTTATTTGCAACGTGTAAAAATTAGCAGGTATGTGTAGTGGTCTAATCGTCCCGGACACCATTTTAGGTGGTACAGTCGCCACCATGACCTGAGGTGTTCAATGACAAG
>NZ_JAAROG010000015.1:0-26448 GCF_023093515.1 Aeromonas genomosp. paramedia | reverse complement strand
CAACACAATGACGGGATACCGCCAGCAAAAGCCGAACATCGGCCTAACCGAGAGTCCGGATTTAGTTGACCACTACAAAACGCACCGAAGAAGAGCGGGATATCCTGAAAAAGGCCGCGCGGTACTTTGCAAGGGAGCCCGACTAAAGTACCGCTTTATCAATGAACACCGCTCTGTATGGCGTGTTATGACAATGTGTCGGGTATTGAATGTCGCTCGGGCAGGATTTTATGCATGGTTGCATCATCCCGTCTGTGCACGTGATAAAGACAACCAGCGTCTGCTGATGCTCATCCGCGATTCATATGCCCTGAGCGGTGGCGTGTATGGCTATCGCCGGGTTCATGGTGACCTGAATGAGATCGGCGAAACCTGCGGTAAAAATCGGGTAGCACGGCTGATGCAACTAAACCGGATCAAAGCCGTACGCGGCTATAAAGCGCCACGCAGGATAACCGGTAAACCTTCCGTCGTAGCGCCTAATCGTATACAGCGACAATTCACGGTTATGCGGGCCAATCAGGTTTGGGTGACCGATATCACGTATATCCGCACCTGGCAGGGCTGGCTGTATCTGGCAGTGGCCATCGATCTTTTCGCTCGTAACGTGGTGGGTTGGTCGATGAAACCGACCCTCTCCCGCGAGCTCGCGCTGGATGCACTGATGATGGCCTTATGGCGGCGTAAACCAGAAGGCGAGGTCATCGTGCACTCGGATCAGGGTAGCCAATATGGCTGTGACGACTGGCAGCGTTTCTGCCGGGCCAATAACCTAGCCCCCAGTATGAGCCGACGTGGCAACTGTTGGGATAATGCGGTCGCTGAATCGTTCTTCAGTTCGCTGAAAAAGGAGCGCATCAGAAAACGGATCTACAAAACCCGCGATCTGGCCCGTGCCGATATCTTTGATTACATTGAAGCGTTCTATAACAGGGTCAGACGTCACAGCCATCTTGGTGGCGTCAGTCCGGAGGCCTTCGAACAGGCCTCGTCGTGAGGACAGGAAATGTCTGCTGTCGTGGGGTCAGTCCACTTATTATCTGAATTCACGCTTACACATTAAGCAAGTAATAAATTACGGACTTGGGGCGTCGAGCAGAACCATAAGCTGATTAGCACTTAACTTCTCAATGATAGGGTATAACTCCCACACTGGAGCATTACAACGTTCAGCTATATCTACCAAACAACGAGTACCATCCGACCAAGTAATTAAATCCATCATAAGCCTAACCTCAGCCCCGCTCGATTTTGTAGATAAGGTAGGATAAAGACCTCGCTTACCTAACTGAGGCTCACAAAGAACAGTTACTTTTGGGAAATAATTTTTCTCGATAGCCTCTAAAGCTCTCCAAAGAGCATTAAATCCACCATCCAAACCTTCTGGTGTGACTACATTAATTAAATCGTCTAGCGATGTATGATACTCATCGTACATACCATACTTTGTTCGCATAATTGAAGCGATAGGTAAATCAACTCCAGGCGCACAATACTGACGCTCATCACTACCTCTATCGCCCCAGCTGTAACTCTTATAGGTTGGTGATAAGTTTTTTAATACGTGTTTTGCTACATTGTCACTCAATGTATCACCATTGCGGCTAGGCAAATAGGAATACTCACGGTTATCTCCAACACAACTTACGTTGAATCCAGCGATAACAGAACTTTTTAGATGGTCAATATTTTTACTGAGATAGGTTATTGAACCGATAGTTTCAGGAATAAAGATTAACCTATAGTTGTACCTAAGCTGTTCTGCTTCCTTAAGCTTTTTCGCTAAGAAAGTCGTAACACAAGGTCCAGAAAGTTCATTATTAGCCATCGATGGATGGCACACGTAAGTCGAAATAAAGACCTCTTTGGCTGATGAGCCTTTGACTAATATTTCACCGTAAGTAAGATTGCCATCAAATAGTTCTGAGTCTATAAAAACCTCATATTCACCAACTTCAAGGCGTTCTCTTTCTTCGTGTGTAAGGCAGAATCCCCATCTTTCCTTATAGTAGGAGGTAATGTAGGGAATAGCATTCGGCTGATTTGGAAGAGAATACAGATGTTCTTGTAACTCCGAAAGGCTTAACTTCTTACTAATTGGAGTGCTGTAGCCAACCAGATGAAGATTGTTCTTCTTGAATTCGCAAATCTTCTTCCCACTTGGAGTCACTATATAGGCATCTTTAACACGCCACTCCTTAGGTACCGTCCAGTCAAAGACAAGTGTCCCACTTGGAACATTAAAAATTTTAAGTTCAGGAATTTGCTCTTTAATAATCGCTAAAGTTTGCCTAACACCATCACCGGTAATACTCCGATTAATCGGCCAAAGTCGTTTAGCCAAATCGTGAATTTGCGATCCAATCATCTCTTTTCTCCAATTGAGTAAAGCGTTCCGAGAGCTTTACCACCTTCAATCAAACTCTCAACAAACTTGAACATATCCCGAGAATTGATCAGTCTAAGACCCGTCCCTTCCTTTGGCCTAAATCCTTTATACAATCCAGCACTCCACATCAACTCACCAGCAGGATTAACATCAGTTAGGACACCACGTTCAACATCTCTTACATAAAGTTCATAGGTTTTATTTTTAGTATCACCTAGTGAGTTAGTGTATTCGCCTGTGAATGACTTAAAGTAGCGATAATCAACACGCTTTACTTCTTCAACGTGATGATAAAAAGTCATACTATTTTGGTCTTCTAAATCCAGAGAACCAATCTTACCATTGAGCTTTTTTAAAACTCCAAAAGGTGAATCCTCAGCGTATCCGCTAACATTATCAATACCTTCAAATTCTGACACTTTGTAGCCTATGACTGCGAAGGAATATATAGGATGCCCCGTTCTTATAGCACCATCAAACTTCCGTCCGATCTCCGTTAACGCCCCCATTTGTGACTCAGAGGTTCTGATATCGAATGGCACACCTTTAGCAAAGTCGAAATTGAATAACGGCAAAATTAACGTGCCTTTGTTTCCAACAACATCGAGAAAACTTTCGAGAATGTCTCCTGGAGAAATATTAACTTTGTTCCTCCGAAACTCTACCAATGTCCTTTTAATGTTGCTATGAATTAGTACAGTATCGCCCTCTTCAAGACCAGAAGACTTCCATCTTTGCTGAAGTGTCTCAAGCATAATTTCTCCTTTGACCTGGTAGCATCGCTGCCACTTTTGTTATTCTAAGGAAAGTGCAAACAAGTGGTTCGTACCTTCATCATGAACCCCTTGCTCATGTTTACAATGTTCATCACTCCGATATTTTGGATTTTTCCGCAAAAATCGGGCTTTTAAGCGCTATTTAGCTTCACTTTCGAGGCTTATCTCGATTTTTGGGCGCAGCTATCCCATGCCTGTATCATCTGGTCTACTCGCAACAAGTTCGCCAGCGTGAACAACATTGCCAATTGGTTATCGTTCTTGCGTAGTCCCTTGAAACGCGCCTTCACAAAGCCAAACTGGCATTTGATAATCTGAAACGGGTACTCCATCTTGGCGCGGACACTGGACTTGAGCTTCTCAACCGCAATTACCGCCTTGTTTTTGCGAGGATGCTTCTTGAGTTCCCTGAGCTTGCCAGGACGCATAGCAATCGCCCATTCGGCCTCCACATCCGCCAGCTCTTCACGGTTTTCTGCCCCCTGATATCCGGCGTCGGCGAACACAGACTCTTCCTTGCCATGGAGCAGATTCCCCACTTGATTGAGGTCATGCTCGTTGGCGGCCGTGGTCTCCAGACTGTGCGCCAGGCCACTTTTGGCATCGACACCGATATTGGCCTTCATGCCGAAATACCACTGATTGCTTTTCTTGGTCTGGTGCATCTCGCCGTCACGCTTGCTTTTGGTTGAGCTGGGGGCCTCGATGAGGGTGGCATCAACCAGCGTGCCTTGCTTCATCATGATGCCTGCGTCAGAAAGCCACTGGTTGACGGCGTCGAAGAGCTGACGGGCCAACTGGTGCTGCACCAACAGATGGCGGAAGTTCATGATGGTGGTGCGGTCAGGGATGTCGTGGTCCAGGGAAAGTTTGGCAAACAGACGCATCGAGGCAATCTCGTAGAGCGCATCCTCCATGGCGCCGTCGCTGAGGCTGTACCACTGCTGCGTACAGTGAATGCGCAGCATGGTGTCGAGTGGGTAGGGACGACGCCCGTTACCGGCCTTGGGATAGACAGGCTCGATGACCCCAGCATCATCGCCCATGGGAGCAACGCATCCATACGGGCCAAGAATAACTCTATTACGGGTTTTACGGCGTTTTTCATTGGACTCGCCATCCGCGAAGGTGAGCTGATGACTCATGCAAAACCTCATCCTTGATACCAAGTGGGGCTCATGATCTCACACCGAGGACTTGTTCGCACCTTCCTTAAATGAAATTATCTGGTGGGGGTATATACAGCGTTATGTGTATATCCCCAATAGCGTTGTTACACCTACCGATGATTTGTCTATAAATCAGATGGTTACGTACCATGAGCAATGCGCATTTCTCACGTTTGCGTCGGATGATGATTTTTTTGCTTTGGGTGATTGAAGCTGACTCCAGGATGAGACATCACCATGTGCCGAGAATGTTTAGCTTTAACCCCCTCTTTGCGAATTCTGTGATAAGCGGTATGCGATGTTCTATGACGGGGTGCGATTTGTTGCGAACTTGCGGTGTTACTCGCTCCATCTACTTGCTATTTCATGCAATGAGATGCAAACGAGTTCCTTTGATTTAAATCCCTCGACGTTCGCGTCGTGCCGGTTCGATTCCGGCCTCAGGCACCATTAAATTGAAGAAAAAATCCTTACAGATTAAACGGATATGACGCTTCGTTGCGTCGTTTTTGTTTCTGCCCTCCAGCGTTTCCCCTCACTCACTTTTCCTTTCTTGTCCATTTCTTGTCTAAGCGACTTACTACTTCCTGCGACTCGCTGCAAACAATCTGCCCAGTCTTCCAACATAGCCAAGGACGTTTGGTAGACCACTGCTCCGGGCCTTTCCGGGGTCTATCTCTGGTGCTGAGACAAGTGCCGCTCACCGTTACTCCTTCCACTTCACCCCCTCCCAAACCCGCATTGAACCCCCTTTGAAACAGATATTAATCCCATGATCCAACCCATCATCGGAGGTATCTATGCAGACCAAATTTCGCTTTACCAATGCAGCCATCAAGGCTTTGCCCGCACAACAACGAGAGACTGGCGCTACTGAACTGGAGTTCTCCGATACAGAGGTCATCGGCTTAAAACTCTTGTCAGGAAAAAGCCAGGGCAGTAAGCGTTTCCTACTGCGCTATACCCTCCAGGGCAAGAAGCGCAGCATCGCCCTGGAGCGATTCGGAGATATTGACGCGTGAGCCAAGCCAGGGCCATCGCCCGCAAGTACAAGGCGATGCTGGCAGACGGCATCGACCCGGTAGCAGAGCGGGATAGCTACAAAACTGAGCCCACCCTTTCGGAGTTCTTCTGGCAGACCTTTTTGCCACACCTCAAGACCATCGGCAAACGATCGATCAATAGCGATATTCAGCGGTTTAAACACAATATCGAACCATGCTTTGGGGTCAGTCCATATTTCACATTTTCCTTTAAAGTCAGAATGATAAGTTGACGTTTCGATAGAGACCTCGGCACCAGTTATTGAAGAAAGCAATCAAAGAGTTACCAAGGCCACTAGCGATAGTGGCCTTTTTGTTTTTCCTCCGTGTTCACCCTTGATCCAGATGGCGCTGTTGTGCCCCCTCCCTGGATCACTGTGCCCGTGGTCGGCAGGCAGGGCATCACCGATTGGCGAGACGAAAAGCGCCGGCGGGCTGCCGGCGCTTTCTGGTCTTGTCGTATTCGACGTAGGGGCCTGGCTGAGCCTCGGTTTGCAGGAGATGGCCTGGCTAATAGGTCAGGTAGCTGCTGCCACCACTGCTGCTGCCGCCGGCATTGCTGCCATCGTCCCCGGTCGGGGGAGGGCCTGCGCCGTTGGAGGAGGCGCACGCAACCAGCATGAGCTGCGCTGCTATCAGGCAGATTTTCCATATTTTCATGATGTTGTCCTTTACTGCTTCGCCTGTCCCGCGGCCGCTCTGAAGGCGTCGGTCAAACCGGACACGCAAGCATGAGTTTAGTCCACCGCCTCTTTTTCATCCGTTGCTCACCCCTCTCGTGCCAGGTTCCCGTGCGGCCCCATTGGTTAGTTCCATGGGTTAGTTCCATGGGGCTGCCGTGGTCATGGCTCTGCCCCTTGACCGGCGCCGTACCCCTGATGGAAGCTGGGCACTTCTCACACAAGGACGAAGATATGGTACGGATCCTGGGCAAGGCGTCGTCAATCAATGTGCGCAAGGTGCTGTGGAGCTGCGCCGAGCTGGATCTCCCTTTCGAGCGGGAGGAGTGGGGGAGCGGTTTTCAGTCCACCCGGAGCGCCGAGTTTCTGGCGTTGAATCCCAACGGGATGGTGCCGGTCATGAGGGATGGGGACTTCACCCTGTGGGAGTCCAACAGCATCATCCGATATCTGGCGACGCGCTATGGTGACGGCTCGCTCTATCCCGCCGAGGTGCGGGCGAGGGCCAGGGTCGATCAATGGATGGATTGGCAGTCGTCGGATTTGAACCGCGCCTGGAGCTACGCCTTCATGTCGCTGGTGAGGCTCTCCCCCGCCCATCAGGACAGTCAGGCGATTGCGGCGAGTTGTGCCGAGTGGTCCAGATACATGCAGATCCTGGACAGGCAGCTCGAGGCCACCGGCGGCTATGTGGCCGGGAGCCGCTTCTCGCTGGCGGACATTCCCGTCGGCCTGTCGGTGAATCGCTGGTTCCATACGCCCTTCGATCGCCCGCCACTCGCGGCGGTGAGCGATTACTACGCGCGCTTGAGCGAGCGTCCCGGTTTCTGTCTGTATGGCAATAACGGAACGCCATAAGCGGCAGTGCGAGATCGGCCGCAGTGCCGCACCTGCTGACCTCGATTGGTCAGCGCCGCGCGCCAGAACCCCGGCGCCTGGCAGGGCGACTTGTCCTGTTAGCGGGCGCCTAGGCGAAAGGCGCGGCTCGCCCATAAAAAAATCCGAAACCCAAGGTTTCGGATCCTGGCCCGGGGGGCATTCACAGAGAGTGCTGAAAGAAGCGGGCTCAGCGGCTCAGCTGCGGATCTTGTTGTAGACAAACAGCACTATCAAGGCACCCACGGTGGCGATAAGGATGCTCGGCAGGTTGAAGCCGGTGACCGTCCCCATGCCCAGCAGGGTGCTCACATAGCCACCCACCATGGCGCCGATGACCCCCAGGATCACCGTCATGAAGAAACCGCCCCCATCCTTGCCCGGCATGATCCATTTGGCCAGGATGCCGACGATCAATCCCAATACAACCCAGGTTAGAAATCCCATCATTTCGTCCTCATTTGTGTGCACAGACACAGAGTATATGCAGGGTTCGGCGTTGCATCCTGCCTGGGGAGGGGACAGACATTGTCATATGGGCATCCCTCATCCTGAGGGCGAGCCTCACTCGGGGAGAGGGCGACTCTCGAGCCGCTGGCCCTGCGGGGAGCAGCTCAGCACGGATCCCTGCTCGAACCAGTCTCCCAGCACGATGCGCCGCGCCGGTTTGCCGTCCAGCACGAAGTCATGGACGGCGGGCCTGTGGGTGTGGCCATGGATAAGCAGCCGGCAGCCATGCTGGCGCAGCAGGGCATCGACCGCCGCCGGGGTCACATCCATGATGGTCTGTGGCTTGCCGGCATTTTCCATCTGGCTCTGGCCCCGCATCTTGCAGGCGATGATCTGGCGGCGGCTGAGGGGCAGGCGCAGGAAGAGCCAGCGCAGCCATTTGAGCTGGGTGATGCGGCGAAACTTCTGATAACCCTCATCCAGGGTGCAGAGCAGGTCCCCGTGGCTCAGCAGCACCCGCTCCCCGTAGAGATCGATGACGCAGGGGTCGCCGAGCAGCGTCATGCCCGCCCGTTTGGCAAAGGCCTTGCCCAGCAGGAAGTCGCGGTTGCCGTGGATGAAGTAGATGGGCACGTCCTGCCGGCTCAGGGCTAGGAAGGCCTCGGCCACCTGGCGGTGGAGCGGGTTGGGATCGTCGTCGCCAATCCAGAATTCGAACAGATCACCCAGCACATAGAGGGCATCGGCCTTGGGGGCGTCACGCTCGAGAAAACGCACCAGTGCGGCTGTCATGTCGGGCCGCTGGGCGCACAGGTGAAGGTCACTGATAAAAAGGGTGCTCATGATGTGGGATGAGTGCTCTTGATGGGTTCCGGGCAGAGGGGGGCAGGGGAGTCTGCCGGCGTGGGCGAGTCGCACTGGGATGGGGCCTGCCAGTGGAGCGCGGCAAGGTCGCGCCCCTCCAGGGTCAGCAGGGCGGTGTAAGGATCGCCGCCAAGCCCTAGCAGACGGCAGATGGCGGCCTCTCCCTTGAGTCCTGCCTCGAGGCGAAGGCGCAGCACGGCCTGATAGAAGTCGTGGCCAAAGTGCCCTAACAGGGCGGCCATCAGGCTGAGGTGACGCCAGCCGTTGAGCGTCTCGAGCCGCGCCGGGGTGACATAGAGCTCCACCGGCCAGCGCGCCTGGTCCGGGCCTGTCAGGGTCTGCTCCATCAGCCACACCTGGTTCCCCTTGTCGCTGGCCGTCCAGCCCTGCTCGCGCAAGAGGGCGGCGAGGCGCGCGGGCTCAGGGTGCTGGCAGAGCACATCGAGATCGCTGCCGGGCCGATCGAGCCCGATGGCGACTGTGCTCACCAGGGCCAGGTCCTGGCACAGGCGCTCAAGTACATCCCACACACCACTGCTTAGCAGGGCGTGGGCGGAGCGCTGACGGGGATTGCCCCGGGCCAGGTAGTCGAGGCGGCGCCAGTTGACCGGGGTGCCCTGCGCAGATGGAAAAACTGCGGCCGGGGCCGCAGTTGTGTCAGTGCCGAGGAGGCGACAATCACTCAGCAAGGGTCACCTTGGTGATCACCACGTCTTCGGTCGGCACGTCCTGATGCATGCGGCCGTAGTTGCCGGTCTTGACGCCCTTGATCTTGTTGACCACGTCCATGCCGGCGGTGACTTCACCGAACACGCAGTAGCCGAAGCCCTGGGTGGTGGGGGACTTGAAGTCCAGGAAGTCGTTGTTGTTCACGTTGATGAAGAACTGGGCGCTGGCGGAGTGTGGCTCGCTGGTGCGGGCCATGGCGATGGTGCCAATCTTGTTGGACAGGCCGTTGGCCGCCTCGTTCTTGATGGAGGCGCGGGTCTCTTTCTCTTCAAAGCCAGGAGCATAGCCGCCGCCCTGGATCATGAAGCCGTCGATGACGCGGTGGAAGATGGTGTTGTCGTAGTGACCGTCACGGCAGTATTGCAGGAAGTTGGCCACGGTCTCGGGGGCTTTTTCCGCGTTCAGGGTCAGGGTGATGTCGCCGTGGTTGGTGTGCAGAGTAACCATGATATGTCCTTTCAAATGTTGCGCGAGCACGAAGCCGCTCGCGGCTGTTGCATGGGCTATGGCCTAAAGTGGTGGCAATTCTAGCCCATCGAGGGGCTGCGGCATAGATGGCATGGGGGATCCGGCGCTTTTTCTGCCTCGTTTTCTCCACCGGATACGGTTAGAATGTCAGGCCATTTTACTCACAGGCAGTGGTCATAAGATGCTGAAGATATACAACACACTCACTCGTCAAAAAGAAGAATTCAAACCTATCCACTCGGGCAAGGTGGGCATGTATGTGTGTGGCGTCACCATCTACGATCACTGTCATATCGGCCACGGCCGCACCTTCGTCTCCTTCGACGTGGTGGCCCGTTACCTGCGTTACGCCGGTTACGATCTCACCTATGTGCGCAACATCACCGACGTGGATGACAAGATCATCAAGCGCGCCGCCGAGACCCGGGTCACCTGTGACGACCTCACCGAGCGCCTGATCGGCGACATGCACCAGGACTTCGACGCCCTCGGCATGCTGCGCCCTGACATCGAACCCCGCGCCACCCAGCACATTGGTGAAATCATCGCCCTGGTCGAAACCCTGCTGGAAAAAGAGCACGCCTACGTGGCGGACAACGGCGACGTCATGTTCATCGTCGAATCCTTCGCCGACTACGGCAAGCTCTCCGGTCAGGATCTGGAGCAACTGCAGGCCGGCGCCCGGGTCGACGTGGTCGAAGCCAAGCGCAACCCCCTGGACTTCGTGCTGTGGAAGATGTCCAAGCCCGGCGAGCCGACCTGGGACAGCCCCTGGGGCCCGGGTCGCCCCGGCTGGCACATAGAGTGCTCCGCCATGAACTCCAAGCACCTTGGCAACCACTTCGACATCCACGGCGGCGGCTCGGATCTGCAGTTCCCTCACCACGAGAACGAAATAGCCCAGTCCTGCTGCGCCCACGGTGGCGACTATGTCAACACCTGGATGCACAGCGGCATGGTGATGGTGGACAAGGAGAAGATGTCCAAGTCCCTTGGCAACTTCTTCACCATCCGCGACGTCCTGGCCCATTTTGACGCCGAAACCGTGCGCTACTTCCTGATGTCCGGCCACTACCGCAGCCAGCTCAACTACTCGGAAGAGAACCTGAAGCAGGCCCGCGCCGCCCTGGAGCGGATGTACACCGCCCTGCGCGATCTGCCGGTGGCTGCCGCCGCCGGTGGCGACGAGCAGGTGGCCCGCTTTGTCGATGCCATGGACGACGACTTCAACACCCCGGAAGCCTACTCCGCCCTGTTCGACCTGGTGCGCGAGATCAACCGCCAGAAGGCCGAAGACATCGCTGTCGCCGCTGGCCTGGGTGCCCGCCTGCGGGAACTCGGCGCCGTGCTCGGCATCCTGCAACAGGATCCGGACGCCTTCCTCAAGGGCAACGAAGCGGATGACGAAGTGGCCGAGATCGAGCAACTGATCGCCCAGCGCAACCAGGCCCGCGCCGACAAGAACTGGGCCGCCGCCGATGCCGCTAGAGCCCGTCTCACCGAGATGGGCATAGTGCTGGAAGACAGCGCCGGCAAGACCAGCTGGCGCCGCGCCTAAGGCCGGTGGCGCTGCTCGCGCCAACAGGTTGAGCCAATAAAAAACCGCAGCCCTGGGGCTGCGGTTTTTGTTTGTGGCCTGTCGGAGGGCTGGCACCTTCCCTCTCTTCTGAATGGCATGGCTTCGCCATGCAGGACGCGAGTGCTCCGCCCTCGACAGGATTTCGCCGCCGCTGCGCGGCTTGGCGAGTGACTTTTGAAAGACCAAAAGTCACCAAAAGTCTTCTCCCCCGGCAAACCGCCCGCTTCGCGGGTTCCCTCGTTTCGTCCAACGGGTCGGACGGAGCGCCGCAGACGGCACATCCCTGTGCCGGCTGCGGCTGCGCCATCATCCATGATGGCGCTCCTGACCCGTTGAACTCGACTCGGCGGTTTGCAGGGGGAACCAATACCGTGCCCGACTCAGACAGGGGGAGCAGCTCGCCGAACTGTTGGCCACTATGCGGTTCTCAGAACAATGGTGGCCCCAATTTAGGTACTCATTATTTTCTCCAGCGTTCGATAACTTGTGCGAAGGCAACTTCGCGCCACGGTTCCTTCCACTCCTTATGAACCTTAACGCTTTGGGAATGAGGTTCGGGGGCCGGGAGTGGCATTTTTATTACTGCTGGGAGCAGTACTGCGTCACCAACCACAACGCACTCACCCGGAGCTAGGTTCGGCAAAATTTCCGTTATCGCGTTAGAGTTGTCGGGAAAGAGCCGCCGAATGTAGGCTTGATCAGCGTCATTTGTAAGGCGTAAGGACATAAAATTGTTGCACTGGGCGAAAATTGTCTCTGATACCTCAGAGGGCCGCTGACTTACGACCATCAGGCTCAAGCCGTATTTTCGTCCCTCCTTTGCGATCCTCTCAATGGACTTGCGGGACGCCCGATAGGCTGCAAGATTATCTCGGGGTACGTAGTTGTGTGCTTCTTCGCAAACAAGCATAACTGGGATGTCATTGAGCTTGCCTTGTGCATGTTGCAATTTGGAATAGTGGAAGCAAAAGTCAAAGATGAGGCGAGAAATCAGGCTGACAGTGATGCTGAGAACCTCGAAAGGAATGCCACTCAAATCTACGATAGTGACGTTAGCCTTATCGAGGTAGCCGATAAACTGCTTCATCAATACTTCAAAGTCTGCCGTTACGTGAGTCTGTCCATCAGGCTTCTTCGCATTTAGAAGAAACCTGAGACGCCTGTCACCCAGCTTCGCCTCCAACCGGGAAGTGAACCTATTAAACTCTCCGTTGAATGGCCCATTGGTCGCTCTGGTCGCAGCTGCGGTGGAATTTGCAATGAAGTCGTGGATCTTGTCGAAATAAATGTTCCGATCAGTCACCAATTTTCCATCAGCCAGCTTAGGCTTATCCTCCCCGGCTAATCGTCCAATAACCTCTCGATTCAGGTTTTCAATAAAGTAGTATACCTCCTTGATTGAAAAATAAACTGGAGTGTCGTAAGTAACCTCCGGAATATCCGGGTTATGCATTTCTTTATTTAATGTGACAGCATGTTTAAATTGACTAACTTGATTATGAGAGTTTGCTTCATTGCTTTCAATGAACATGCTTTCCAACTCTTCCGAGTTCATAAGCCAGTAGGGAAGCTGTAAAGAGTCGATGTCGAGTCGACTTAATGTAAAGAGTTCATCTTGATCAAGGGTAAATGCTGCGGAATATTCATCATGAATATCGAAAATCACTATGTGAGAGTTATTTTGTTCTCCCTTGCTCTTGTTTTTATGCTGGGAAATACCAACAACGTTTTGCAGCATACTTGCAACTGTACATGACTTACCAGAACCAGTCGAACCAACAACAGCGATATGCTTGCTAAAAAATCTATTTCCATTGATCATGAGGTCAATAGATTTATTCATGGAGAGCTTTCCTAGTGGAAAATTGTGTTCTCCATCAGCTGAGAACATTTTGTCGAGAGTGTTTTTATCCACGAGGAATGCATGCTCTGTCGGAACAGGTAAAAGAAGACTACCACGATCAAATGTCCTGTCTTCAAGCAAAGTCCCTATGGCTTGGCATTCAATCTGAAAATTCCAGACTGGCTGTCCGTTTATATCGTTGGTATTTGTTCCTTTAATATTTCGGATAACGGCGATTGTAAAGTCATGGTTTCCTTGTGCAATCTTTAAAAAACGACCAACCTGTAGTCCTGCCTTATTTTGCTCGAAGGTTTCTAGGTTATCTACCGCGACAATGACTGCTTCTGGCGAGCATGAAAGCACAGCTCCAATTTTAATATGCATAATCTATCCCCATTACATATCTGATTTCACGAAAATTTTCGGTGTCAAGTATCTCTAAGTTTATATCTTGGACGTTTAAACTCTCGATATTCCCATGCCCGAGGACAAATAGATCATCCGCTTTTTTATTAATCGTGATATTCTTGTAATCATCCCAGCGAATAAATCTTAGAGAAAATTCCTTTTTGTCCTTTATCATCATTGGTTCTCGCAAGAAATGAACTTCTGAAAAATTTATTACTGGGCGACCATGGTTCGGTATTATATCTTTCGCAATTAGTCGCTCCGCAATCTCATCAAATTCTCTTTGTGGAATGTCTAATGCGAATAGTGGTATCTGCGTATGCGCGACCTTAAAATGGTATTTGTCGATGAACGATTTTATAAAAATGACAATTTGATCGTCAAATTGGTCCAAAAGTTTAGGGAATACGACTAAGTGACGTAAGCGAGCATTTGTGTTTAAGTTACCTTTGAGTTGCTTACGCCGCATATCTAGAATTTTTTGTCGTGTTTTAAGTGCCAACGTCCATTGAGATATAGCTGTAGCTTTTATTTTCCTTAGCGAATCAAAAAATTCCTTTTTGGTAATTCTTCTCAATTTTGCATCGTGCTTAACACTTAAATCGGCAATCATTTGAATTGCATTAGGGTAAAATAGCACTTCCACTTCACTTTTGTCGAAGCCCATGTCCACAAGCTTCTCTGAATTTTCTGTCATCAAGTCATCGTATTTAGGCGTTACAGAAATAGAAAACACCTTTAGGAAACCATCAACATCAACGCCATCAACTTCTGCAGTTAAGTCTTTCAATGCTTTATTTTTAGATTTGATCGCAGCATTAAGTTCTAATGCAGATATTTTTATCTCTGGATTGTTAGGGAAATGTGCAAATAAGTGATAACTTATTTTTGCGTTAGGGTTGGATTTATACTGCTTCATCATTTGAAGTAACGGGTGATAAAGAATGCTTGGAGTATAATTGTCTTGGGTTTCGTGATATTTACACTGAATTGCCTTGGTGCCTTCAAAGTTAACCACCTCTATGTCTTCGACAATTCCCTCTATAGTAATCACGTCTTCATCCTCCGCAATTATTAATTCGGAGAGTGTCTGATTAAATTGGTACAGAAAGCCTTGAATAGTATAGTCTGCTGAACGGCCCATTTTGACCCCTACAAGTTGATTTTAAATATCATGGATACCAAATTTGGGGGGGGGCTGGAATCCAATTATAAAGGACCATAGGTTCGATTAGCGAAGCGTAATCGGACGTATGAGAAATAAGGTTTTATTACGGTGAAATATTCACTATCGAGCCTTCAATATAAAACTGTTTCCTGATAGGGGTTTGTGCCGCTTTCTGTTGTACTCATAATGATTTTTTCACCCATGCAACCACGTTGATGATTCTTGTTTCATCGGTGCGGCAATCTGGCCTCGCCATACGGCGGGTGAGGGGCCGGATCAGAGATAACGTCTCTCCCGATCACAGCCTCGAATACACCGGATGCTGTTAACCAGTCTCGGTGCTGCAGGTTCGGTGTTGCCCCCTGTTGTTCGCCGAGGTGAGCCCGTTTGTCCAGGCCGCGAGGCAGGACGCCGAGCGAGCGGCGCTGGGCCAGGGATGGCCCATCGGCGCGTGCCGTTGGACAAAGGGGTGAACCGAGGGCATCCGACGGAGGAGGGCGAACAAGCGGGGGTGGCCTTTCTTTTGGTGACTTTTCTTTGGCCACGCAAAGAAAAGTCACTCGCCCAAGCCCGAAGGGCGGGCGAAACCCTGTCGAGGGCAGCGCCCTCGTGTCCTGCATGGCGAAGCCTTGCCGATGCTACGGCCAACGACATCCCTCAAGGTAATGACGTTACTCTACCCCTCACCCTAGCCCTCTCCCGCAAGGGGAGAGGGGATGGTTACCGTGGTGCAATGCGCTCTGCTTATTGGCACCCTACCTGTCTCCCCCAAGGGGTGAGGGGACGGTTACCGTGGTGCAATGCGCTCTGCTTATTGCACCCTACGTCTCTCCCGCAAGGGGAGAAGGGGATGGTTACCCTGGTGCAATGCGCTCTGCTTATTGCACCCTACGCCTCTCCCGTTGGGGGGAGGGGATGGTTACCGCGGACGATTACGCTTCGCTAATCGACCCTACTCGACCCTGCTTGTCCCGGGGCCGACGGAAACCCCATCGAGGATGGAATCCTCGCCCCTTGCCGCAGGCGCGGGATGCCGGGCTGGCATCCGCCGAAGCTCGGGTATTCGGCCAAATTCCGTCGCTGCCGCCCCTGGCTGTCGCTACCACAATGCGCCGCTGACCCTGGCTTAGGAAAAGGGGCCAACGGGCACCCACCCCCATCCTACGGAGCCGAGGGGGCCCGATCCATGTATATTGCTGACTCAAGTGTCAGAATCGACAGGTTTTTTGCGCTGGTTCAAAGTTATAGCCCCATGCCCGGGGTGGGGCGGGGCCACAGGCCCTGGCGGGGGGCGCGCCAAAGTGTGAACGGGGTGGTATTTCCCCGGCCTACCCCTTTCTCGCACTTGTCTGGCGTGCCCCGAGTTGGCTAAGGTGGTCGCCCATCACATGCAGGTAGTGGAGAGCGGCATGGACAAGATATTGCAGACCCTGTCGGAGCGGGTCACCCAGGCGCGGGATCTGGAGAGCCTGACCCGGCCCCTGCTGGAGATGCTGGAGGCGGTGACCGGGCTGGAGTCGACCTATCTCACCGAGATCGATGAGGGGCAGAGCACCCAGCATATTCGCTATGCCCGCAACGTGGCTGGGCTGCAGATCCCGGAAGGGGCGGCGGTGGACTGGAGCGATACCCTGTGCCGTCGGGCCATCGACGAGGGGCGCCTGTTTACCGACAACGTGGCCGAGTGCTGGGGAGATTCGGATGCGGCCAGGATCATGGGCATTCGCACCTATCTGAGCAGCCCGGTGCGCACCTCGTCCGGCTCCCTCTATGGCACTCTGTGCGCCGCCAGCGCCGAGCGCAAGCCCATGGTGGCAGGCTCTGAGCAGCTCATCGGCTTCTTCGCCCGGCTCATCGCCGAGCATGTGGAGCGGGAGCAGTTGCTGCAGCAGTTGCAGCGGGCCAACGACGAGCTGTCGCGCCAGGCTCTCTGTGACCCCCTGACCGGGTTGCCGAACCGCCGGGCCCTGATGCAGGAGCTGACCCGGTTGTTCTCCCTCTCGGATCGGGCCGGGCACCCTGTGCTCATCGCCTTCATCGATCTCGATGGCTTCAAGCAGATCAACGACATCCACGGTCACGAGGCGGGGGATCGGCTGCTCACCACCATGGCGCGTCAGCTGGGCTCCGCCCTGCGCAGTGGAGACATGTTGGCGCGGATGGGGGGCGATGAGTTCGTCGCCGTGGGCATGGGCCCTATCCCGGGGGAGGAGACGGTCGAGGGGGCGGTGCGGCGCTTCGGGCGTCGGCTGTTCGAGCACAGCGTGCTGCAGTTGGCGCTGTCATCCCGGGTGCTGCACTACCCCGGGGCCAGCGTGGGAGTGGTGGCGGTCGATCCGGCGCACACCAGCGTCGATGAGGCCCTGCGCCAGGCCGATGCGCGCATGTATGAAGTCAAGCGCCAGCGCCGCGCGCTGGGGTGAGGGGCACCTGGCATCCAGGGCGCCCCGACCCATGGGAGTGAGGCCAGGCGCCGCGCCCTTGATGCCGCGCATTGTTGCCCCCGCGCCCGGGATGCTAGGATGCGTCTCCCTCAACACAGGCACTCTCTACCATGGCAAACCCTGTTATCGGCCATTACCGCGCCCTGGCGGCGAAAGTGGCCACCCTCTTTGCGGAGATCTGTGAGTTTCAGCAGCGCATCTGGGTGGTCAGCATCATCAAGGATGCCTACACCGACACCTTCATCGTCAACGAAGGCAGTTTCGAGGAGCCCATGCAGTGGATGCACCGCAAGGGCTACAGCGCCGAGATGCTGGCCCGGGTCGATGCCATGGCCCGCTCCCAGGTTGTCCAGCTGGAGCTCGGTGGGCAGTGTCACCGCCTGATGCGGGTCAAATAGCGGGTCAAAGTCCCGATTTTGGCCCGAAGGGCCAGAGCCACAAGGTTCGGGCCACTCACCCCGCTGCCTGATGGCCACTCCTGGCGGGGTTGCCCGGGTCATGACTTCTCGGTGGTGCGCTCCGGTTTCAATGCCCCCGAGTAGACGCAGATGGCGGAGTTGTAACTGTTGTAGGCGACGGCGTAGTTGAAGTCGCAGAAATAGGCCGGGTGCTTGGTGGCCACCGTGTCGCCCGCCTTGCATTTGTCCTGCATCCCCTCCACCAGAGAGTCATTGTTGGCGCCAAGACAGGCCTTGCCCGTGGTCTTGTCGCCGCCGCACGCCATCAACAGGGCGCAAACCGAGATACTCATCAACCACTTCACTGTGCCTTGCATGTTCAATCCTGAGCTGTTCAAACGCGATGCCGGTGCCATGGGCGCCGGGGTGCTGGGAGAGAGCGCCTGGGGATATGGCGCCCGGGTGCTTGATGCCTTGCAGTCGTGCGCGCCGCCATCCCTTGCCCGAAGTGAGGGCCAACAGACTCCCGGCGCCATTTTAAGGGCCCGTGACGCTCCACGTCACCCCTTGTGGTGACAAGTACCTGATATTCAATGGTGTTTGTGAGGGAGTTCAAGCGGCTGGCGGGCAAGGGAGGGGCTGAGCAAGGGGAGCCCGGCCCAGAAAGAGAGAGGCCCATGACGAGCCTCTCTGCTGGCATCGAAGGGCACTAGGGCGCCGGGAAGTACTTGTGCTGGATCCGCTGGAACTCGCTGCTGGCCAGCACCTGGGTCAGGCCGTGCTGGAACTCCTTGACCAGGGCATCGTCCACCGGATGGCTGAAGGCGAAGCAGAACTGCTCCGAACTCAGCACCCAGCGCACCTCGAACAGGGCGGGATCCAGCTGCTGGGCCTGGATGAGATCCATCAGGGTGGCCTTGTTGCTGGAGATGAGGTCGACCCGGCCCGAGGTAAGCATCCGCAGGGCCTGGGGGAGGCGGTTGGCTGTCATTATCTTCTGCTCGTCGAAGCCGCTGTTGAGCAGCAGCTGCTCCCCCACGTCGGCGCGCACGGCCCCTATGGTGTGCTGCTGGGCATCCTCCAGCCGGGCGAGCTTGAGGGGATGGCTGGCCAGCCCCATCAGCACGATTTCGGCATAGCCGATGGGGCAGGCCCACTTGAACAGGGGATCCCGCGCCTCGGTGCGGGCGGTGGTGAAGAGCACCACGTTGGGCTTCTGGGTCAGCAGGTAGTAGCCCCGGGCCCAGGGGAGGATGCTGATCGCCTGGGGCGGGGTGCCGGTCTTCTGCCACACCTGGTGCAGCAGCTCGATGGCAAAGCCGCTGGGAGTGCCATCTTCCCCGGTGAAGTTATAGGGTTTGTACTCTTCGGTGAGGTAGTGAAGCTTGCCAAGGGCCGGGCTGGCGCTGGCCTGCCCCATCTCCCCCGGCCCGCCCCAGAGTGTGGCTAAAAGTGTGGCCAGGAGAGCGGTTCTGTTCCTGATCCTTACTATCCCTGTTCTCATCCTGACCGTCCTGCTGCCGAGTGCCCAGCTTCAAGTGTTGCCAAGCCACGGGGTTTCGCCACCCGAAGGGACGAGCCATCACCGTTGTCGTGCCAGGGCGTGGCGCAACAGGGGGGGCGACAGCGCGCGCCATCACCAGGCCGGACGGGTATGGCCTATGGGCTTGAGGGCCTGATCGCGCAGGCCGACCAGCAGGGTTGCGCCGTCCGGTTGCAGCCTGAATTCGCCATAGCGCGCCTGCTCGTACTGGGCGGCCGTCCCCTCCTCGAAGAAGAAGGCATCCGGCCCAATCCACCACTGACCCTGCTGCCAGCGAGCCTGCAGCAGGCGCTGGTCCGGGGCCAGGGTGTCGGGGGCGCCCCCCTCAACGCGCTGCGCCACCTGCTGTTCATCGAGGCGGATGACCAGGGTCTGGGTGGCGGCGCCCTCCTGGTGTGGGCTCCCCAGCTGGCGGGCGAGGGCGTAGCTCAGGCGCATATAATCCCCCTGCATCAGGGAGCGAGGGTCGACCGGGGCCAGCTCCAGCAGCACGGTTTCGCCGCTGCTGATGGCGTGCTCGAAGCGCCAGACGGTGACATTGATGCCCACCAGGATGGCGAGACCGGTCAGCAAGAGTCCAAAGCGTTTCATGAGGCGATCTCCTTGCCGAGGATTTTCAACAGCTGGCGGGTGCCGAGCAGCAGGGCGCCCGAGCCCAGCAGCAGCCAGGATTTGGTCATCAGGGTCAGCCCGAGATCGTAGTAGTAGAGGGAGCCAAAGCCGAGCAGCAGCAGACCGGCCAGGGTCATGAGCCCGAGACTGCCGGCATAGAAGCCGAGCACCAGCACCAGGGCGCCGGCACCCATGCCGGGGATGATGGCGCTGATCACCACCAGGGGCAGGCCATAGAGCAACGGCAGTTTCAGTTTCACCATGACGGCGAGCAGCAGGGCGGCGCAGAGCAGGGGATTGAGCCAGAGTGGCAGGCGGGAGAGCCCGAGCTCGTCGAGCGCGCTGGTGCCGCCGTCCCAGAGTGGATGGTGCAGTCGCCCCAGCACCAGCAGGGAGAGTGCCAACCCCAGGGTGAGGGATTCATAGAGCGAATGGCGTTCTGGGTAGCGTTCGGCCTGCAGCCAGCAGAAGGTGAGGGCGGCCATCACCAGCGGCAGGGCCAGCAGTTGCAGGCCGAGGCAGGCGAGCCCCATGGTCAGCAGGATAGCGGCGGCGAAGCTGTGGAAGAGGCGAACCAGCCAGTGCTCGAACAGGGCGGCGATGGCCAGCGACAGCAGGGCCAGTCCCAGCCAGAGCGGGGCCGAGTGGGGGTCAATCTGGTCGATGAGGCCATAGAGCAGCCAGGCATCGGCCGCGAGCGCGAGTGCCAGCACGAACTGATCCCAGAGATCGCTGCGCCGGGCCAGGCGGTTGAGGCCGAGGGCGGCGGCCATCAGCAGGGTGCCCATGACGAGGGCGTGGTTCGGCTCGCGGACCAGGCTCTCGAAGGCCATGAACAGGAAGAACAGCAGGAAGAGGGCGGCCAGCCAGCCCACCATGCCGAGCAGGAAACGGCTCGACCAGTGCGGTTGCTCGTCCCGGGGGGCGTCGCCCTCCACCAGATGGGCGGCCCGCAGCCTCTCCCAAGGGCTCAGATCAGACATGCTGCCTCCGTTGCTGTTGCAGCCAGCCGTTGGTGAGGACCGAGAGACCGGTGGCGACAGGGGCCTCGGCTGGCAGGTGCTGCCCAAGGGCTCAGATCAGACATGCTGCCTCCGTTGCTGTTGCAGCCAGCCGTTGGTGAGGACCGAGAGACCGGTGGCGACAGAGGCCTCGGTCAGCTGGTGCTGCCAGGGGATCGGATCAGACATGCTGCCTCCGTTGTTGTTGCAGCCAGCGGCTGGCCATCACGGAGAGGCCTATGGCGATGAGGGATAGCAGCAAGAAGCCGTTCATGTCCGGCTCCATCCACTTGCCGAGCGCCGCAAGAGTGACGGCGATAAGGCTCAGGCACCCCATGGCGAGCCCGGCGATGAATCTGTGGTGCCAGCGCAGGTAGGCGGCGCCCAGCCAGGCGAGCCAGGCGGGCCAGACCCAGGGGGAGGCGGCATCGAACAGCGCCAGCAGGGCCAGCAGGGTGACCCCGAGCCCGGCGGCCAGCCCCGGGAGCCAGGAGGGCATGAGCGCGAGCCGGGCGGGGGCCAGGATGAGCGCCCCCCAGAGGGCGGCGTTGAGCAGGGTCAGGCACCAGCCGAGGGCCTCCTCGTTGAAGGAGAAGAAGAGGTCGATGAGGCCGAGGCGCCAGTAGAGCACCAGCGCCAGCTGGCCGAGCAGCCAGGCGAGGGTCCAGAGCAGGGGGCTCCTGCCCAGCGCCGCCAGGGGCAGCAGCAACAGGGCCCAGGTGGCGAAGAGCTGCCAGGGATCGGCACCTGTCTGGTAGGTCTGACCCACCAGGGCCAGCAGGGCGCCTATGTTGAGGGCCACCGCCAGCAGCAGGGCCTGGCGCGGGGTGTCGGCCAGGGGCTTGCGCCAGAGCACCAGCAGCATGGCGAGCAGGGGCAGCTCCAGCAGGGCGAGGCGGGAGAGACGGCCCAGGGCCTGCCAGTTGAAGGCGACGAAGAACACCAGGCCCGCCCCCAGGCAGAGGCAGCCGAGCCAGAGCAGCAGCCTGTCGAACAGCCACTGCCAGCGCACCGAGGCCGGGGGCAGATCGCACAGGGCGAGGGCGGCGGGCAATGACTCCCGGGGGAGACGACCGCGTCTGACCCAGTCGAGCAGGGTCTGTCTTGAGGTGAGGTGCATGGCGAGGCTCCTGAAGCCGTCGTGCCTGAGAGATAAGGCATTATGGCACGGCACCGCGTCCCGGGGCAGACCCCGGTGGCGCTGATGCGACAGGGGCAGGGCATGAGTAACAAAAAAGCCCCGACCGGGAGGAGGGGCCTCTGATGACGGGCAGACGGGGATATGGATGGGTGCTCACGCCCATCCCGTCCCCTCGTTGCTGGTGGTTCAGACGAAGATCAGGGTGCTGGCGCCCAGACCCACGAAGAGGATGGCGCAGGCGATGCGGATCCCCTGGAGGGGCAGCTTGTCGGCTCCCAGCTTGCCAAGCAGCACCACGGGCACGTTGGCCAGCATCATGCCGAGGGTGGTGCCGGCGATGACCTGGGTCAGGGAGTCGTACTTGGCCGCCAGCAGCACTGTGGCTATCTGGGTCTTGTCACCGATTTCGGCGATGAAGAAGAGCACGAAGGTGGCCATGAAGGGGCCGTATTTGTCGAGCGAGCTCTCTTCATCCTCCATCTTGTCCGGCACCAGGATCCAGACCGCCATGGCGATGAAGGCGCCGGCGACCAGCCAGGTCATCACCTTGGGATCCATCCAGCGACTGATGAACTCCCCTATCCAGGCGGCCCCCGCATGGTTGAGCAGGGTGGCGACCAGCATGCCGGCGATGATGGGCCAGGGTTTGCGAAAACGACAGATGAGCAGCAACGCCAGGAGCTGGGTCTTGTCGCCGATCTCGGCGATGGCCACGCTCAGGGTTGAGGTTAACAAGGCTTCCATAAAAATGACCGGGGGACGGAATTGTTATAAACCAGAGACAAGCCTGCGCCATCCGTCCCCGGTATTGGCACTGGCCCGTCAAAGGTCTTGTCAAATCCGGCATTGCCCGGATCACCCTGACCATGGTGAGTTGGCACCAAGTATGTTGATCAGGATCGCGCACCGGGTTGGCACCCGTGGCGAGACTACTCCCCCTCGATGGGAGCCGGCATTCTAGGGAAAAACGTCCTCTGGAGCAAGGTGTGTGGCGGGAGGCTCCCCCTTCACCGATGTGATGTGACCGGCGGCGCCCTCCCGCTCGGCCTTGATCTGCTCCCCTTTGTTCCCTGGCTTTCTGTGCACCCTGGCATCAGGGCCGGAGCGGCGTGTCCGTGGCAGGGGCGCAAAGCGGCAAACAAAAAAGCGTTGTGAAACAAGCAACAAGCTCCGCTGCCCAGAGCCCCCGCGGGCGAGGAAAAATGGCGTAACACCAATTTCCCTCTGCAGCAAAAAAATAAATTCGCAACTGTCAAATCTGACAGCAACTACGCTTAGCCAAAAATAAATACGCCACCATGGCGAGTGCGTTTTCAAGACCGGGACAGGTTGAAGTTGATGTGCCTTGCAGAGGCATCACGGATGACGGTGATTGACTCTGACTATCTCTCTTAAATGGATTTAAGGGGTTTAAAATGGGGGTCGATGTTTTAGGGTCAGGTGTCGTCGACATCTGGCCACAGGGGCCGATGTGTCCCATGGCAATCGACGGCCAGCGGCGCTCCAGGGAAGGGGATGCCAGCAGCAATCCTGTCACCGTCGAGACCGCCCTCGGCGCTGTGAGCGCAGAGTCACCGCAAGCTGACCTTATCCCACCACTCTTTCGCAGTACAACCCCATCCGGCAGCGGCCTTGGCGCACCTGCCGCAGGGCAGGCCGGCGCCCGGCGCTGCAAGCAGGGCATACGCCAACGCGGCCACCAGGGCCGCCGTCACACCACTGCCCCCGCCAGCCTGCCTTGTCCCCATCAGCAGCATCCTGGCCCTGATGCCCCGTTTTCGAGCACCGCCAGATCGCAGGATGGCGCCGCGCCGAATGCGCCCCGCGCCGTGCCGAGCGGCCATCGCCGTCCCTTGTTGACAGCAGAGGATGGTGGCCCGGCGACAGATTTCACCACGCAGCTCAGGAAGGGGGTCTATGGAGAGAACCGCCCGCCCCTCATGACTGCTGGCCCAGATCCACTTTGTAAGACAGACGGGACTCATCCCTCGACCCGTGCGAGGCAGATGCGCCCTTGTCACCCCCAGCTCCTCAGCGATATCGCACTTTCCCCCACTTTTTAAAGGAACTTGCTCATGGCCAACATCAATGGAACGAACAGAAACGACATCATCAACGCCACTGCGGGCAACGATGCGATCAATGGCGGTGCCGGGGATGACACCATCAATGCGGGGGAGGGCAACAACCAGGTCGATGGGGGCTCGGGCAACGACACCATAGCAGCCGGTGCCGGCAATGACGTGATCGACGGCGGCAGCGGCAACGATCTCATCAACGCGGGCAATGGCAACAACACGGTCGACGGGGGCTCGGGCAACGACAACATCACCACCGGCAGCGGCAATGACAACATCGACGGCGAGAGTGGCAACGACACCATCTTCGCCGGGGCGGGCAAGGATGTGATCCTCGCTGGCGAAGGCAACGACACTGTCTATGGCCAGGACGGGGACGACGTCATCTACGGCGAGGCGGGAGACGATCTGCTCGATGGCGGCGATGGCAACGACTACATCAACGGCGGTGATGGGCGCGACATTGTCTACGGCGGCAAAGGGAACGATCGGCTTGTGGGTGCCGACCAGAATGACACCCTCTACGGTGGCTCCGGGGATGATGTGATCGGTGTCGACGATGCCTGGCGCTGCAACTTCAGCCGCGAAAACGGTCAGGATGTGATCTACGGCGATGGCAAGAACTCGGCCAGCGGCGCTTGGTTGAGCGGGGCAGACGAAGTGGGGAGCGATCTCATCTACTCCGGCCGTGGCAACGATCGCATCTATGGCGACAGCGGGCTCGGTGGTGCGGTCGGCGGCAATGACAGGATCTATGCCGGTGGCGGCAATGACGCCGTGTACGGAGAAGGGGGCAACGACCTCATCTACGGCGAGGACGGAGACGATCTGCTCGACGGCGGCGCCGGTGACGACACCCTCAAGGGTGGTGACGGCCGCGATACCGTCTATGGCGGCCTCGGTGCCGATACCATCAGCGGCGCTGATGGCCGCGATCTGCTGTATGGCGGCTCGGGGGACGATCGCATCGGCAACAATGACGACAACGGCTGGCGTCACGGCTACTTCAGCGAAAGTGGTGGCGACATCATCTATGGCGATGGCAAGGACTCGGCGTCCGGCCTCGTCGGCGCCACAGGCAATGACTTCATCTTCTCCGGCCAGGGCAACGACACGCTCTACGGCGACAACGGCAACAACTTCGCAGGGGCCGCTGCCGGAGGGGCCGATACCATCTATGCCGGCAGCGGCAATGACACCGCCTATGGGGAAGGGGGGGATGACGCGCTCTTCGGTGAAAAAGGCAATGACACTCTGTATGGGGGAAGCGGCGCCGACGAGATAGCCGGTGGTCTGGGGGCCGACACCCTGAGTGGCGGCAGCGGCGCCGATACCTTCATCTTCACCGCCGAGCTCAGCCAGTATCATCATCACGGTTGGCATGGCTGGGGTGGCTGGCATGGGGGTTATGATCACTACGATCTGCAGAGCTGGTCCGACTCCACCACCATGGGGATGGACACCATCACCGACTTCCTGAGCATCAAGGATCTCGGCGCAAACCCGCTGATCGCGGCCGGCGGCCCCGACAAGATCGATCTGGTCCAGCTGCTCGGAGACGACGTCGACCTCAAATGGGGTGGCACCACCCCGACCGCCTACGGCGTGTGGTTCAAGCACGAAGGCGGCAACACCTATGTCTATGCCGATATCAGCGGCAATCCGGCCGTGGCCGAGCTGGCGTTCAAGCTGACGGGCATCCACCACCTGGTGGTGGGGGACTTCCTGGGGGTGATCAGCCAGGGGCCGATTGCCAATGCAGACAGCAATGCCAGTGATCCCCTAATCGAAGCCGGCGGGGTGGCCAATGCCATCCCCGGTGACCCCAGTGCCAGCGGCAACGTGCTGGCCAATGACACCGATCCTGACCTGCCCTTTGACACCCTGACCGTCTCTGCCGTCAACGGTAATAGCGGTAATGTTGGTGCCGTGGTAGCCGGCACCTACGGCACCCTGACCCTCTATGCCAACGGCAGCTACAGCTACGTTCTCAATAATATGGACAGCGATACCCAGGGCATCGCTCAGGGCCAAATCGTCAACGATGTATTCAACTACACCATCATGGATTCGGCGGGCCAGACATCGACGGCCACCCTGACCCTTAGCATCACCGGCAGCAACGATGCGCCGGTGGCGACCTTCAGCGCCGCTCAGGCCGTCGTCGAGGATGACGCGCCCATTGGCGGCAGCCTGACCGCGAGCGATGCCGATGTGCTGAACACCACGGCCACCTATGCCCTGGTGGGCCCGGCAATCGCCGGGTTGGCGATTGCCGATGACGGCACCTGGAGCTTCGACCCGGGCCATGCGGCCTACCAGTACCTGGCCGAGGGCCAGGTACTGGAGATCACCGTGACCTACAGCGTCACCGACGACCAGGGGGCCAGTGACACCGAGAGCTTCACCATCACCGTGACCGGCACCAACGATGCGCCGGTGGCGACCTTCAGCGCCGCCCAGGCCGCCGTCGAGGATGACGCGCCCATTGGCGGCAGCCTGACCGCGAGCGATGCCGATGTGCTGAACACCACGGCCACCTATGCCCTGGTGGGCCCGGCAATCGCCGGGTTGGCGATTGCCGATGACGGCACCTGGAGCTTCGACCCGGGCCATGCGGCCTATCAGTACCTGGCCGAGGGCCAGGCGCTGGAGATCACCGTGACCTACAGCGTCACCGACGACCAGGGTGCCAGCGACACCGAGAGCTTCACCATCACCGTGACCGGCACCAATGACCGGCCGGTGGTGAGCAATGTGGCGGCAGCCGCCACGGAAGATGGCAGCAC
>NZ_JAAROG010000014.1:0-59118 GCF_023093515.1 Aeromonas genomosp. paramedia | reverse complement strand
AGCTTCACCTACACCGCCACCGATGACAGCGGAACCGGCACCGACACCAGCCTGTCCGGCACGGTGACCATCACCGTCACCGGCACCAATGACCGGCCGGTGGTGAGCAATGTGGCGGCAGCCGCCACGGAAGATGGCAGCACGGTCAACGGCAGCTTCGTGGTCAGTGACGCCGACACCAGCGACCTGCACAGCTTCGCCATCACCAGCACCCCGAGCGCAGGCTCGGTGGTGAACAACAATGACGGCACCTTCACCTTCGATCCGGGCAGCGACTTCCAGGATCTGGCCGAGGGCGAGACCCGCGACGTCAGCTTCACCTACACCGCCACCGATGACAGCGGGACCGGTACCGACACCAGCCTGTCCGGCACGGTGACCATCACCGTCACCGGCACCAATGACCGGCCGGTGGTGAGCAATGTGGCGGCAGCCGCCACGGAAGATGGCAGCACGGTCAACGGCAGCTTCGTGGTCAGTGACGCCGACACCAGCGACCTGCACAGCTTCGCCATCACCAGCACCCCGAGCGCAGGCTCGGTGGTGAACAACAATGACGGCACCTTCACCTTCGATCCGGGCAGCGACTTCCAGGATCTGGCCGAGGGCGAGACCCGCGACGTCAGCTTCACCTACACCGCCACCGATGACAGCGGGACCGGTACCGACACCAGCCTGTCCGGCACGGTGACCATCACCGTCACCGGCACCAACGACGATGCCGTCATCACCGGTACTGACACTGCCGGTGTGACGGAAGACACAGCATTGGTGGCCGGACAACTGGTGGCCAGCGGGGACCTGAATGCCACGGATGTGGACAGCTCCACAGCGTTTACGGTGCAGACCAATGCGTCCAGTGCCTACGGCTCCTTCTCCATCGACGCGAGCGGGGCCTGGAGTTACAAGGCGGACAATACCCATGCCGCGATCCAGCAGCTGTCCAGTGGCGAGTCGTTGACGGATACGATCGTGGTTTCCACCGCCGATGGCACGACACACAACGTGGTGATCACTATCAATGGCACAGCCGATGCCTCGGTCATCATTGCGCCGGACAACCTGCAGTACGATCCGGGCTCGGGTGATCAGACGCCGTTCAACCGGCTCATGTTTGCCGATGCCGACACCACGGGCTTGGTGACTGTTACCATCACCCGTACCAGCGGCAATAGTAGTTTCACCGTTTCCGGTGCACCTGCAGGTGGCACGGCAGTGGGGGGCAATAACGCCACGATTACCGGAACCATTGCCAATATCAACACCTGGCTGGCCGGCAACAACCTCACCCATGACAGCAATGGCAATGACAACGACACCTTCACCATCGCGATCAACTCGGGTGGCAATATCACCAACTATGTCGTGAGCGATGTGACATTCACCAGTACCGGTAGCGGAGATACCAACAACTATGCCGGCGTCAATGTGCTCGCACCTTCTCTCAATGCTGGTAGTGGTGGCGACACTGTCTACACCAGTTGGAGTCACGTAGGCACGACAGCGACCAACTATACGGATGCCCTGGCCACAGGTACGGATTCCATTCACCTGAATTTCACCGCCGCCCAGTTGCAGGAGATCCTGACCAACGTCACGGCGCGTGACGATCTGCAGACCTTCCTGTTCAACGCCGATGGCAATGACCTGAATCTGGATGCGACCAGTTGGAACGCCACGGTCAGCCCCAGCGGTTACTTCGAAAATGCGTCTATTGGACTGGCCAATGTCTGGTCGACTAGGGACACCGCAACCCCATCGAACAACTACCTCGACATCAATACGACCTGGAAGGGCGTCATTGCAGCGAACAGTGGGGGCACCGGTGAGATTCTCGGCCTGACCGGTACGGCCAGCGCCGAGATGATTATCGCCAACGCAGCGGGCACGGTTTCCGGCCTGTCGGGCAATGACGTGCTGGTGGCGCAGAATGGTGGCAATACCCTCGATGGTGGCGCCAACAGCGATCTGCTACTAGGCGGTACCGGTGCGGACGTGCTGATCGGAGGCTCCGGAGTCGACATGCTGGCCGGTGGCGCTGGCGGTGACACCTTCCAGTGGGGCGCAGAGGCTGTAGGTGTAGCGAATGCCGATACCATCGCCGATTACAACTTCACAGAAGGCGACAAACTGGATCTCTCATCCCTGCTCAGTGGTTTCCAGGTGGGCGACAACGTGGCCAAGTTTGTCAAACTGTCGGTGTCGGGTGAAAACCTGCTGGTATCGATCGATACGACGGGCAGTGGCAATTTTGCCAGCGGTCAGACCTATACCCTGATCGGCGCCAGCGCGCAGGGCGCGGTGCCGGTGAAGGTGGTCTTCGGCGGTTACGATCACATACTGTCTGTCGACAGCAGCGCACCTTCTGCTCCTTCGGCTCCCGACTTGCAGGCGGTTTCCGACACCGGCACCTCGGCTACGGACAATATCACCAACGACAATACACCGACTGTCAGCGGCACAGGTGCCGAAGTCGGTGCCACGGTAACGCTTTACGACACCAATGGCACTACGGTACTGGGTACGACCACTGCTGCACTGGACGGCAGTTGGAGTATCACCAGCAGCGCACTAAGCAGTGGCTCACACACACTGACAGCCAAGGTGACCGACTGGGCGGGCAATGTCAGTCCGGCCTCAGGGGGGTTGGTGGTGACGATAGATACCAGCGTGGCAGCGCCGGTAGTTAGCGCAGTGACCGCCGACAATGGCAGCAGCGGCACGGATGAAATCACCAACGACAGCACGCTGATCATTAACGGCACGGCGGAGGCGAACAGCAGCGTCCAGGTATTCCGCGATGGCGTCAGTATCGGCACCACCACGGCCAATGGTTCGGGCAACTGGAGCTTCGATCACACAGGTACCACGTTGGCTCAGGGAGGCTACAGCTTCACCGCCCAGGCCACCGATGTGGCAGGCAATGTGAGCGCAGTGTCTGCAGCCTTGCCGGTGACTGTGGACACGACTGCGCCGATACAAACCGCCTCGATCAGCACGGTAACCGACAACGTCAACCCAGTGACGGGTGTGCTGACCAACGGCGGAGTTACCAACGACACTTCACTGGCGTTGGTGGGAACTTATAGCGGCACGTTGGGTTCAGGCGATGTGATCGCGATCTATGACGGTGCAACACGCCTGGGCACAGCCTCTGCATCGGGTGGTGCTTGGAACTATACGGACAGCACGCTCGCCAACGGCAATAGCGTCAGTTACACAGCGCGGGTCGAAGACGCGGCGGGTAACCAAGGAGTCGCCTCTGCGGCCTTCACTGTCACGATCGACACGGCAGCCCCTGTGGCGCCGACTTCGCTCAACCTAGCGGCGACGGACGATACCGGCTCGAGCAGCACCGACAACATAACCAAAAACACCAGTGCGCTGACCATTGATGGCGTGGGTGAAAACGGCGCGACCGTCACCGTGTTCCGTGACATTGACAACGATGGTGTGATCGATGGAGGCGAGAGTTTGGGCACGACTGTGGTGTCTGGCGGCGTATTCAGCCTGGATGTCTCGTTGGCACAGGGCACTCACAACGTCCGGGCAATCCAGACGGATACTGCTGGTAATGCCAGTGCCGCTTCGACCAGCAATGCTCTCAGTATCAGGGTGGATACCACGGCGCCGACGGCGGCGATTACACCGGACGATCAGAATGGTTCCACTCGCACCCAGACTGTCCAGTTCAGTGAGGCAGTGGTCGGATTCACTGCCGGCGACATTACTGTGTCGCAAGGTAGCGTTTCGAGCCTCACCGAGGTCGATAGCGATACCTACGACGTGGAAATCACCGGTGCGCCATCGGGTGGCACTAATATCACAGTGAGCATTGTGGCGGGCTCGTATACCGACGTGGCTGGCAATAGTGGCACTGCCGCAACGGTCACCAATGCGCCTGCCGGAATTGCTGGGGAGCCTATTAATCTTGCCCTGACCGACCTGGCCGACTACATCGGCACTGTCACCGTAACGGTTGCCGGCATGCCAGTGGGCTGGAGCTTAAGTGAGGGTAGCGATAACGGCGATGGCACCTGGACGGTAGTCACCGACGACCCGAGTCGCTTGACTGTGACCACAGCAACCGACTTCAGCGGCGCAATAGTGCTACCGGTGGCGATGACGTGGATCAACGTCGACGGCTCAACGGGCAGCATGCTGGTACGAGACAACGTGGAGGCCTACGCCCCCGGCTCGCCGATCTTTGCGTTGTCCCAGGATGACAACCTGAGCGGCTCGTCCGGTGCCGATACCTTCGTGTTCGCCCAGCCCATCGCCCACAACCAGGTCTATGGCTTCGATGTGGCGGCCGACCGGCTGGATCTGATCGGGTTTGGCGCAGGCCTGAACTTCGCCAGCCTGCAGATCGCAGACGATGGTCAGGGCAATGCCGTCATCACCCTGGGCCCTGACTCCAGCATCACCTTGCGCGGGGTGGATGCCGGGGCGCTGGGGGCGGCGAACTTCGTGTTCGACCTGGCCCCAGAGATGAGCAACAGCGGCACCATGATGCTGCACGATGGCGCCATGCTGCCGCTGGGGGGCTTCCTCGACAACAGCGGCAGCGTTCTCCTCGATTCTCACGGCCAGGCAACCCGCCTGGAAGTGCTGGTCGAGCACCTCACTCTGCGCGGCGGTGGTCAGGTGGTGCTGTCAGACAGTCCGACCAACCTGATCGTCGGCAGCACGCCGCAATCACGCCTGGTGAACGAGAACAACACCATCTCGGGCGCCGGCCAGCTGGGTGGCGGGCAGCTGATGCTGGCGAATGCGGGCCTCATCCTGGCCAACGGCCTGCATGCCCTGCTGCTGGATACCGGCAACAACGTCATCGACAACAGCGGCACCCTGGCAGCGACGGGGGCGGGGGGCATGACGGTGGCCAGCGCGCTGGATAACAGCGGACACCTGTGGGCCAATGGTGGCGATCTGCGCCTGCTCGGAGATGTGACGGGCGGCGGCAGTGCCACCATAGACGGCGATGGGACTCTCGCCTTCGGCGGGGCGGCCCGGCTTGGCAGCGTGGCCTTCCACGGTGACGGGGCAGGTACCCTGGCGGTCGAGGCGGATGATGCCATGTCGCTTGGCACCATCCTCGGCCTGGAGCAGGAGGATGGACTGCTGCTGAGCGATCTGATCTTTGGCGTCGATACCCGGCTCAGTTACAGCGCCAGTGCCGATGGCACCGGCGGCTTGCTGACGGTTAGCGACGGCACCCAGAGTGCCGCACTCCGGCTGCTTGGCCACTACTCGGAAGGGGACTTCCTGCTGGCCGGGGAGGCGGATGGCAGCGTCAAGGTCGGCTATGGTGGCGCCGCCAGCGGTACCCTGGTAGGTACCATGGAGGACGACGATCTGCAGGGGGGCGCCGGCAACGACATCCTGGTGGGCAGGGCAGGGAGCGACCTGCAGCACGGCGGCAGTGGCGCCGATACGTTCGCCTGGCTGCAGGGGGACCTCGAGGCCGGCAAGGTGACCTTGGACTATGTGGCTGACTTCAATCAGGGGGAGGGCGACAGGCTGGACTTGAGTGACCTGCTGGATCAGGATGGCAGCCAGACGATGGATTCCCTGAAGAGCCTGCTCTCCATGGTGCAGGAGACAGACGGGATCCATCTGCAGGTGCAGGACACCACCACCCATCAGGTGGCGCAGGACATAGTGCTGATGAACCACAGCTTCGGCTCCCTGACGGGGGATGCGAGCAGCACGGCCTCTCAGGTGATCGACTACCTGCTGAGCAACCACAGGCTTGATATCGACAACCCCTAAGCAGGAAGAGACGGGGAGAACAGCGGCGGGGCATCCCGCCGCTTTTTTATCTGCCCCATTGCCCGGCGATAAAAGGGGGAGGCAAGGTGCTCGCCAGGGAGGGGGCGCTCAGGGAGGGCCGAGGCCCGGGCTGCACCTAAATGGACTCGGCATGACGAGAGCGACTGGCCAGGTTTCGGCTCCTCGCCCCTTGACCTTCGACTCCGCGAGGGCGAGTGTCAGGCAGGGATCAGCCGCCCACCAGCTTGACTTGAAAGCCGGCCTTCTCCAGCTCGGCCTTGATAAGGTCCCGCTTGTCCCCCTGGATCTCGATGATCCCCTCCTTGAGGCCGCCGCCGGTGCCGCACTTCTTCTTGAGCAGGGTGGCGATGGTTTTCTGCTGTTCGGCCGGCACGCCGTGAATGGTGATGACACCGGCGCCCTTGCGCCCCTTGGTCTCGCGGCGGATGCGCACGACCCCGTCGGCGGGGAAGGGGGAGGCGCTCTGGGCGGGGGCGGATTCCTTGATCATGCCGCCGTCCGTGCTGTAGACCAGGCGGCTGTTGTTGTCGTGACTCATGGCAATACTTTGTCGGTTAGCTAAGCGGAGTTTGATTTTACGCAAATAAATGTTGAGGGCACAGCTTATAATCCTTCCCACTAAAAGCGAATTATTCTTGTTTAACTTCAGGAGCCCGTCATGGTACTCACAGAGTTGTCGCCGGGGCAGCGTGCTCGTATCAAGAACATGAACCAGCTTGGCCGCGCCTTGCGACGCAAGCTGATGGTGATGGGGCTCCTGCCCCAGACCGAGATCCTCTATCTGCGGGCGGCCCCCCTGGGGGATCCGCTCCAGATCCAGTGCCAGGGCATCTGCCTCTCCATGCAAAAGAGCCTGGCCCAGCAAATCGAGGTCGAACCGGTATGAACTACTCCCTGGTAACCGTAGGCAACCCCAACAGCGGCAAGACCTCGCTGTTCAACGCCCTGACCGGTGCCCGCCAGCAGGTGGGCAACTGGAGCGGGGTCACCGTCGACAAGAAGAT
The DNA here is from genome assembly GCF_023093515.1 of Aeromonas genomosp. paramedia. Classification (NCBI taxonomy): domain Bacteria; kingdom Pseudomonadati; phylum Pseudomonadota; class Gammaproteobacteria; order Aeromonadales; family Aeromonadaceae; genus Aeromonas; species Aeromonas genomosp. paramedia. The sequence goes on along the minus strand of NZ_JAAROG010000014.1, from coordinate 52,318 downwards.
GGGCGAGTTTTCCGCCAAGGGGCAGGATTACACCCTGATGGACTTGCCCGGTATCTACTCCCTGGCCAATCAGGAGGCGAGCCTGGACGAACAGATCGCCAGTCGCTTCGTGCAGGGCCAGCAGCCGGACCTGCTGCTCAACGTCATCGATGCCGCCAACCTGGAGCGCTCTCTCTATCTCACCCTGCAACTGCGGGAACTGGGTCTGCCCATGGTGGTGGTGCTCAACAAGATGGATCTGCTGCAAAAGCGCCGCATCACCATAGACGAGGGGCTGCTCGGCCAGGCGCTCGGTTGCCCCGTGGTGTCGCTCTCGGCCCACAATCGCCAGCAGGTGGCGGCCTTCAAGGAGCAGATCCACCAGTTCATCGGCCAGCCCCAGCCCGCCCTGGTGCTCGATTACGGTCAGCCGCTGGAAGGCGACATCGCCGAGCTCGAGACCCTGCTCGCCCCTCACCACCTCAGTGACCGCGGCCGTGCCCTGCGCCTGCTGGAGGAGGACGTTGCCATGCAGGAGACCCTGGCGGCGGGTCAGCAGGCGGCGGCCGACAACGTGGTGAGCCGTGCCCACCACGCCCAGGACATCGATCTGCAACTGGCAGATCTGCGCTACGGCCACATCCACCACTGGTGCCAGCAGGCGTGCCGTCAACAGGGCAAGCTCACTGTCGCCCAGAGCGAGCGGCTGGACAGGGTGCTGCTCAACCGCTGGGTGGGCATCCCCTTCTTCCTGCTGGTGATGTACCTGATGTTCATGTTCGCCATCAAGGTGGGCAGCGCCTTCATCGATTTCTTCGACATCCTGGGGGGCGCCCTGTTCGTGGACGGAGTGCACCACCTGCTGGGGCTGGTGTCGGCCCCCGACTGGCTGGGAGCCGTGCTGGCTGACGGGGTCGGAGCCGGTCTGCAGACGGTGGCGACCTTCATCCCCGTGGTGGGCTGCCTCTTCCTGTTCCTCGCCGTGCTGGAGAGCTCGGGCTATCTGGCCCGCGCCGCCTTCGTGGTGGATGCCCTGATGCGCCGCCTCGGCTTGCCCGGCAAGGCCTTCGTCCCCATGCTGATGGGCTTTGGCTGCACCGTGCCCGCGGTGATGGCGACCCGTACTCTGGGGTCGGAGCGCGAGCGGCTGATGACCTCGGCCATGGCGCCCTTCATGTCCTGCGGCGCCCGGCTGCCGGTCTATGCCCTGTTCGCGGTGGCCTTCTTCCCCGCGTCGGGCCAGAACCTGGTGTTCGGCCTCTACCTGCTCGGCATACTGGTGGCCGTGCTCACCGGCCTCTTCCTGCGCAGCACCCTGCTGCCGGGCAAGAGCGACTCCATGGTGATGGAGATGCCGGACTACGAGTGGCCCCGTCCTGTGGACGTGGGGCTGCGCACCTGGCAAAAACTCAAGGCCTTCATCTTCGGCGCGGGCAAGACCATAGTGCTGATGGTGGCGGTGCTGAGCGTGCTCAATTCGCTGGGCACCGACGGCAGCTTCGGCAACCAGGATCAGGAGAACTCGGTGCTGAGCAAGATCAGCCAGTCGGTGACCCCGGTACTGCATCCCATCGGGATACGGGAGGAGAACTGGCAGGCCACGGTCGGCATCCTCACCGGCATCTTCGCCAAGGAGGCGGTGGTCGCCACCCTCAACAGCCTCTATGCCGGCAGCGCCGGTGACGAGGAGGAGAGTGAATACTCCCTGCTCGGCAGCCTGAAGGAGGCGCTGGCCACCATTCCCGCCAACCTGGCGGACATAGATCCCGCCGATCCCATGGGGCTCAAGGTCGGGGAGCTGGCCGATCAGCAGGCGGCCGCCGAGGCCCAGGAGGTGGATACCTCCACCTATGGCAACATGCAGACCCACTTCGACGGGGCGGCCGGTGCCTTCGCCTACCTGCTGTTCGTGCTGCTCTACATGCCCTGTGCCGCCGCCATGGGCGCCCTGGTGCGGGAGACCGGTCGTCAGTGGGCCCTGTTCACCGCCGCCTGGTGCAACTACATGGCCTTCATGTGCGCCACCCTCTTCTACCAGCTGGCGACCTTTGCCGCTCACCCCGAGCAGAGCCTGCTCTGGACCCTGAGCTACGGGCTCTCCCTGGCGCTGCTGTGGTGGTTCGGTCGCCGCCACGGGGACATAGTTGCCCGCAAGGTGGTGACTCTGTGAGGGCGCAAACGAGGGGATGTCCCCATCAAGAGGAGGTTACGCCATGATATTGCGAGAGCTGGGTGATTATCTGGCGGCGCAGCAGAGGGTGAGCCGGCGGGAGCTGGCCCGCCACTTCCACACCTCGGAGGATGCGGTGGAGGCCATGCTCGGCGTCTGGATGCGCAAGGGCCGCGTCACCAAGCGGGAGACCCGGGTGTGCGGCGGCAGTTGCTGCGGCAAGAGCGAGGAGGTGATGTTCGAGTGGTGCGAATCCGGCCGGATCGGCCTGGTACAGCAGCGCTGAGCGCATTGCCGCCAGAGAGCGTCAGCTGACAACAAGAGACCCGCCAGTGCGGGTCTCTTTTTTTGTCTGTTGCCGACATGGCGGGAGGGTTGCTGGGCCATCACAGCCTGGCCAGCATCGCCTGGGTGACCAGCACTATGCCCTGCTCGGAGCGATAGAAGCGGCGGGCATCCTCGCAGGCGTTCTCCCCCACCACCAGCCCTTCCGGCAACCGGCAACCCTTGTCGATCACCACCCGGCGCAACCGGCAACCGGCCCCTATCTCGACCCCGGGGAAGATCACCGCCTGATCCAGGGTGCAGAAGGAATCGACCCGCACGTTGTTGAACAGCACAGAGCTCACGATGAAGGAGCCGCTGACAATGGTGCCGCCGGCGAACAGGGAGTTGATGGTCATGCCGTGCTGGCCGTTCTGATCCTGCACGAACTTGGCGGGGGCCGTCATCTTCTGGCTGGTCCAGATGGGCCAGTCCTGATCGTAGATGTCGAGCTCGGGGGTCACCGAGGCGAGATCCATGTTCGCCTCCCAGAAGGAGTCCACCGTCCCCACATCGCGCCAGTAGGGGCGTTTCTGCGGGCAGCAGCCGACGCAGGAGAGGCTGAACGGGTGGGCATAGGCGGTGCCCTCCTTGACCACCCGCGGGATCACGTCCATGCCAAAATCGTGGTGGGACTGCGGGTTGGCGAGATCCTCTTCCAGCAGCTGATAGAGGTAGTCGGCGTCGAAGATGTAGACCCCCATGGAGGCCAGCGCGGTGTCGGGTTTGCCCGGCATGGCGGGCGGGTCGGCGGGCTTCTCGACGAAGGCGTTGATCCTGCGGCTCTCGTCCACCGCCATCACGCCGAAGGCGCTGGCCTCCTGGCGCGGCACTTCGATGCAGGCCACCGTCACCCGGCTGCCCAGGTTGACGTGATCGAGCAGTATGGCGGCGTAATCCATCTTGTAGATGTGATCCCCCGCCAGCACCACCACATATTTGGGGCCGTGCTCGCGAATGATGTCCATGTTCTGGTAGACCGCATCGGCGGTGCCTCGATACCAGCTGACCTCGTCAATGCGCTGCTGGGCCGGCAGCAGCTCGATGAATTCGTTCATCTGGTAGCGCAGGAAGGACCAGCCCGACTGCAGGTGACGCAGCAGACTGTGGGACTTGTACTGGGTGACCACGCCGATCCGGCGGATCCCGGAGTTGATGCAATTGGAGAGGACGAAGTCGATGATGCGGAACTTGCCGCCAAAATGAACGGCCGGTTTTGCCCTGTTGTCCGTCAACTGCTGGAGCCGACTGCCTCGCCCCCCGGCTAACACCAACGCCATGGTCTCGTTCAATAACTGTCTGGACCTTGCTGTGTTGGCTGGTTGTAACAACATTGAATACCCCTTTATTGATATACCTCCTCAATGGTGCCTCCTTTGAGGCCTTTTTGAAAGGGTTTTCAACCCGGGTTGGGATTCAAACTGATTTTTTTGTCATTTATGTGAGCGCGCGCCATTGCCAATCAGGGGAGGGCTCGGTGTGTGGTCGAATGAAGGGCAGAGGGCAGCGCGAAGGGAGAGGGACCCGCCGTGCTCTTGTTGAGCACCCGGCCGCGACGGCGGCCGGGTGTGGCGGGGGAGGGGGCGCGCCTGACTAGAAGAGATCGTTGTTATCATCCTTGGTGGGCTCCAGGCTCCAGCCGCTGGCCGACGCACTGTTGCCTATCTGCCCCTTCTCGCGCCAGAGTTTTATCTTGAGGCGCAGGTTGTTCTGGGAATCTGCGTTCTTGACCGCCTCTTCTTCGTCTATCACCCCCTCCACCACCAGATCGAACAGGGTGCTGTCGAAGGTGACCATGCCAAGGGCCCTGGATTTCTCCATGATCTCCTTGAGGCCGCCAAACTCGCCGCGCTTGATGAGATCGCGAATGGTGTGGGTGCCGAGCATCACCTCCACTGCCGCCCGGCGGCCGCCCTCCGTGGTCTTCACCAGCCGCTGGGAGACGAAGGCCTTGAGGTTGTTGCCAAGATCGTTGAGCAGCTGGGGCCTGCGCTCCTCGGGGAAGAAGTTGATGATGCGGTCCAGCGCCTGGTTGGCGTTGTTGGCGTGCAGGGTGGAGATGGCAAGGTGGCCGGTTTCGGAGAAGGCCAGGGCATGTTCCATGGTCTCGCGGTCGCGAATTTCCCCGATGAGGATGACGTCCGGCGCCTGGCGCAGGGTGTTCTTCAGGGCCGCGTGGAAGCTGCGGGTATCCACCCCCACCTCCCGCTGGTTGATGATGCTCTTGCGGTGGCGATGGACGAACTCCACCGGATCCTCGATGGTGATGATGTGGCCGCCGCTGTTGCGGTTGCGATGGTCGATGAGGGCCGCGAGCGAGGTGGACTTGCCAGAGCCGGTGCCGCCGACGAAGAGCACCAGGCCGCGCTTCTCCATGATGGTGTCGAGCAGCACGGGGGGGAGCTTCAAGTCCTCGAAGCGGGGGATCTCGGTCTTGATGTTGCGCGCCACCAGGGAGACCTCATTGCGCTGCTTGAAGATGTTGACCCGAAAGCGGCCTATCTGGGGCAGGGAGATGGCGAGGTTCATCTCCAGCTCCTTCTCGAACTGCTGCTTCTGCTCCGAGTCCATGAGCTCGGCGGCTATCCTGGCCACCTCGCCCGGCTCGAGCGGCACCTCGTTCAGGGGGCGCAGGGCGCCGTTGAACTTGGCGCAGGGGGGGGCGCCGGTGGAGAGATAGAGGTCGGAGCCATCCTGCTTGGCCAGGATCTGTAGCATGTCTCGCAATTCCATGTGTTGCCTCGTCACTCAAAGAAATAGGGGGAGCAATGTGCTTGAGTGTACAGCCTCAGGCACCGGTCAGTTTCTCGCGAAACACAAAAAACACCGCGCCCAGGATGCACAGGCCGGCCCAGAGGTAGTCCCACTTCAGGTCCTCCTTCAGATAGAAGATGGAGAAGGGGACGAACACGGTGAGGGTGATCACCTCCTGCAGGATCTTGAGCTGACCGACGGTCAGCACTGTGTGGCCGATGCGGTTGGCGGGCACCTGCAGCAGGTACTCGAACAGGGCGATCCCCCAGCTCACCAGGGCGGCGATGATCCAGGGTTTGTGGTTCATGCTCTTGAGATGGGCATACCAGGCGAAGGTCATGAAAACGTTGCTGCAGATCAGCAGACCGATACTGGTGATGATAGGGTTCATTAGGTTCTCCTTTGAAATCAATGCATTTTATCTCGACTCCACGGGTTTCCATAAGTGGGGCTTGAGGGTATTTTTAACCCACAAGGATGTGGCAACAGAAGGTTGAAACTGGATGGGCAAGACAAGCTGGGGAGTGCTTGGTCTGTTGTTTGCCTGTATGACGCCCGTTACCGCGATGGCGAACGGAGCGCCAACCCTGACGGTGGTGACCGATGTCTGGCCCCCGTTTCGCATGCTGGCGCAGAACGACGAGTTCCATGGTCTGGATATCGACATTCTGCGCCAGTTGCAGGCTCGCAGCGGCATAGTGCTCACCCTCAAGCGGGTGCCCTGGGGACGGGCACTCAAGCAGATGCAGACGGGTCAGGCGGACTTGATGATAGGGTTGGCCCACACGCGAGAGCGGGCGGCCTTCATCGATTACCTGCAACCGGCCTATTACCAGTGCAGGCCGGCCTTCTACGGCAAGGCGGCGGCGGTGGCCACCCTGAAAACCTACGAGGATCTGCGCGGCAGGGAGATAGGCTATGTGCTCAACTCCGCCTATTTCGCCCCCTTCGACGACGACGGCCGGCTCGACAAGCACGGGGTGCCCACCGAGGATCAGTTGCAGCGCATGGTGGAGCGGGGTCATCTGCCCCTGATGATAGGCACCGACTGCCAGGTGGATTACGCCCTGAGCCAGCGCAACGACGCCGGCCTCATCAAGGCGGACTACCGCCCGCCCCACCCCGTGGTGCTCTACCTGGGCATGAGCAAGCACTCACCCCACCATGCGCTCGGGCCTGCGCTGGCGCAGGCGTTGCAGACCATGGTGGAGAGCGGCGAGATAGCGACGCTGGCCAAGCCTTACCAGCCTTGACCTTGGGTGGTAACGCGCTGTTATCATGCAGCTTTCCTGCTGGCCCCCGGTTCGGGGGCGGCACCTGTCTCATTTCGGGGATCCCGCGTGTATCTCGCTCTCATCCACCGCCAGCAGCGCTGGCAGCGCCACTGGTTGCTCGCCCTGTCGCTGCTCGTGCTCTCCCTCTTCCTGCTCTCCCTTGCCCTGGGGGAGTTCGTGCTGCTGCCCTGGCAACCCCTGGGGGAGCTGGAGCTGCGCATCCTGCTGGAGCTGCGGCTGCCGCGCGCCCTGCTGGCCCTGCTGGCGGGAGCGGCACTCGCCTGTGGTGGCGCCGTGCTGCAGGTGATGCTGCACAACCCTGTGGCCGAACCCGGCCTGCTCGGCGTCTCGAGCGGGGCTGGCCTCGCCGCCATGGTGGCGATGGCGGTGGCCAAGTCCCTCGGTGTCTACCTGCCGGGCTGGGGGCTGTCCCTCGCGGCCTTCGGCGGCGCCCTGGTGGTGACCATGCTGCTCATCCACCTGGCGCGCCGGGCCCGGCTCGGCCACACCCGGTTGCTGCTGTTCGGGGTGGCCATCGGCATCCTCACCAATGCGGCCATGACCTGGCTGATGTACTTTGCCGACGACGGCTCACTGCGGGAATTCATGTTCTGGATGATGGGCAGCCTCTCCTATGGCAGCCAGCAGCTCGCCTGGTGGTGGCTGGTGCTGCCGCTCACCCTCGGCTGGCTCTGCTGGCAGGGCCGGGCGCTGCAACAGCTGCTGCTGGGGGAGACCCAGGCCAGGCTGATGGGGATGAACGTGGACCGCATGCGGGTGCGGCTGGTGCTGGCGGTCTGCCTGCTCACCGGGGTGGCTGTGTCCCTGTGCGGCGTCATCGGCTTCGTCGGCCTGGTGGTGCCCCACCTGCTGCGGCTGTGTGGCGGCAGCGATCAGCGCTTCCTGCTGCCCGCCTCGGCGCTCGGCGGCGGCGCCCTGCTGCTTGGCGCCGATCTGGTGGCGCGCTCGGCCCTTCATGCCGGTGAGCTGCCCATCGGCGTCATCACCGCCTCGGTCGGGGCGCCGCTCTTTATCTACCTGCTGCTGAGGCAAGATGCCGATGTCCCCCGTTAACTCCTCCCCCGATCCCCTCTGGCTGCTGGAGGCGCGGGCCCTCGGGATCCCCGCGCGGCTCTCCCCCCTGGATCTCGCCTGGGCGGGGGGCCAGCTGGTAGCCCTGCTCGGCCCCAACGGCAGCGGCAAGTCGACCCTGCTCGGCGTCCTCGCCGGCATTCTGCCCGCCGAAGGGGCCGTGCTGCTGGGAGGGGAAGTGCTCACTGATCTGAGCTGGCCGGAGCTTGCCAGGCGCCGCGCCATGCTGCCCCAGCGTCAACCCCAGCTGTTCCATATCCCGGTGTTCCAGGTGCTGAGCCTGGGGCTGGATGAGGAGGGGTTGCCCGAGGCACAGGGCAGGGCGGTGGCCGAGATCTGCGCCGCGCTGGAGCTGGATACCCTGCTGGCGCGGGACTTCAGCCGTCTCTCCGGCGGGGAGCAGCAGCGGGTGCTGATCGCCCGCACCCTGCTGCAACTGTGGCCAGGCCTCAACACAGATGGGCGGGTGCTGCTGCTGGACGAGCCCCTGGCGGGACTGGATCTGCATCATCAGCTGGCCCTGCTGCGGCTGCTCAAGCAGCTGGCCGGGCAGGGGTTGCTGGTGGTGATCGCCATCCACGACATCAACCTGGCCATCGACTGGGCGGATCGCATCCTCTGCCTGCAACAGGGTCGGGTGGTGAGCGAGGGGGGCGTGGAGGTCATCGACGAAGCCTTGCTGGAGCGGGTGTTCCAGATCAAGACGGATCGCGTCGAGGCGGCCGGCCGCACCTGGTTTATGCCGAGCCTGTGAGGCGGGCTTCCCCCTCATCCCCACCCCCTTCTCCCATTCTTTTAAGATAAGTGGGAGAAGGGGGCCGCTCCGTATGCTGTGGAGACAGCATTGATAACCTGCAGAGGCTGAGCGAAGCCAAGGGGGGTGAGTGAGTCACTGTGGAAATGAAAAGAGCCAGGCATCCGTGATGCCTGGCTCTTTGAATGGGCAGATAGCGCGTTGAGCGGTGGCTCAGGCTTTCTGCTTGTCCAGCCGCACCTGAGCCGCCTCGGCCAGCATGGTCAGCAGAGTCTCGGAGTCTTCCCATGCACGATAGCCAGGCATCCGTGATGCTCTGGCCCAAGGAGGATGACGCAGATGTTAACCCTGGCGGGCTTTCTCCAGCCGCACCTGGGCCGCCTCGGCCAGCATGGCCAGCAGGGTCTCGGTGTCTTCCCACGCACGACAGCCAGGCATCCGTGATGCTCTGGCCCAAGGAGGATGACGCAGCCGTTAACTCTGGCGGGTTTTCTCCAGCCGCACCTGGGCCGCTTCGGCCAGCATGGCCAGCAGAGTCTCGGTGTCTTCCCACGACAGGCAGGCATCCGTGATGCTCTGGCCGAAGGTGACGGCGCAGCCGTTCTCCACGTCCTGCCGCCCTTCCACCAGGAAGCTCTCGGCCATGATGCCGGCGATGCCGGTGCGGCCGCGGCGCAGCTGATCGCAGATATCCTGTGCCACCAGCAGCTGGCGACGGTGATCCTTCATGCTGTTGCCGTGGCTGAAGTCCACCACCAGCCGCTCGGGCAGGCCCACGTCGGCCAGGGCCTCACAGGCCTCGTCGATGCTGGCGGTGTCGTAGTTCGGCCTGTGGCCGCCACGCAAGATCACGTGGCCATAGGGGTTGCCGGCGGTACGGTAGATGGTCATCTTGCCGTCCTTGTCCGGGGAGTAGAAGATGTGGCTGTGGCGGGCGGCGCGCACCGCATCGATGGCGATGCGGGTGTTGCCGTCGGTGCCGTTCTTGAAGCCCACCGGGCAGGAGAGGGCGGAGGCCATCTCGCGGTGCACCTGGGATTCTGTGGTGCGCGCGCCTATGGCGCCCCAGGTGATGAGGTCGCTGATGTACTGGCCGGTCACCATGTCGAGGAATTCGGTGGCGGTGGGCATGCCCATCTCGTTGATGTCCACCAGCAGCTGGCGGGCCAGCTTCAGCCCTTCATTCACGTCGAAACTGCCGTCGAGGCGCGGATCGTTGATGAGCCCCTTCCAGCCGACGATAGTGCGCGGCTTCTCGAAGTAGGTGCGCATCACTATGCACAGACTCTCTTTATACTGCTCGCGCAGGGTGTTGAGGCGCTGGGCGTATTCACGGGCGGCGGCCGGATCGTGGATGGAGCAGGGGCCGACGATGACCAGCAGGCGCTGATCCTCACCAGCCAGAATGGCTTCTACATCGTGGCGGGCATCCAGCAGGTTCTGGGCGACGGTGTCGTTTAACGGGAAGGCGTGCGCCAGCTCGCTCGGAGTGATCAGGGACTCCAGGCGACGGGTGCGCAATTCATCGGTGTGAATGGACATACGACTCTATTCTCGAGTGAATAAGGGGGGCGGGATGCCAAAATGCAAGGGGATAAAATAAAGCAAAAATCCCCCGATGGAAACCTTGGGAGGCTCTGATAGGATGTGAGCCTAAAAGCCATTTCAAATGAGGTAGTTATCGTGGCAAAGCCAGGCGCGACCGGGGTTACCCGCATCATCAACGCAACCGGTTACAGCATGAAGGGTCTCAAATCGGCCTGGATTAACGAGGCGGCCTTCCGTCAGGAGCTGGTGCTTGTCTTGGCTCTGATGCCGCTGGCTGGCTGGCTCGGCAACTCTCTCAACGAGATCCTGCTGCTCATCTGCATCAGCTGGCTGGTGGTGATCGTCGAGGTGCTCAACTCCGCCATCGAGGCGGTGGTGGATCGCATCGGCTCCGAACATCACGAGCTGTCGGGGCGCGCCAAGGATCTCGGCTCCGCCGCCGTCTTCATCGCCCTGGCCCTCAATGCCCTGGTGTGGGGTGCCTTGATTGGCCGCAATCTGCTGGGCTGGTGGTAGCTTGCGAGAGCAACCTTCCTCCTGACATAAAAAAGCCCGTCATCGAGACGGGCTTTTTGCTGGCCTGGCGCCGGGCTCAGGTATTAGTGCAGGATCCGGGCACGTATGGTGCCGTTGATCTCCTTGAGACGGGAGAGCGCCTTCTCGCTGTGCTCGGTTTCCACGTCGATCACCACATAGCCGATCTCGCTGCTGGTCTGCAGGTACTGACCGGCGATGTTGATCCCCTCGTCGGCGAAGATCTGGTTGATCTGGTTCATCACGCCGGGCTGGTTGCGGTGGATGTGCAGCAGGCGGCTGGAGCCCTTGTGGCCCGGCAGGGAGACTTCCGGGAAGTTGACGGCGGAGAGGGTGGAGCCGTTGTCGGAGTACTTGACCAGCTTGTTGGCCACTTCCAGACCTATGTTCTCCTGGGCCTCTTGCGTCGAACCGCCGATATGGGGGGTCAGGATCACGTTGTCCAGGCCGCGCAGCGGGGTCAGGAACTCCTCGTCGTTGGACTTGGGCTCGCTCGGGAAGACGTCGATGGCGGCGCCGGAGAGGTGACCGCTCTTGATGACGTCGGCCAGGGCATCGATGTCCACCACGGTACCGCGGGAGGCGTTGATGAAGATGGCGCCCGGTTTCATCATGCGCAGCTGCTCGGCGCCGATGAGATCCTTGGTGGAGGCGGTCTCAGGCACGTGCAGGCTGATGACGTCAGACATGTTGAGCAGCTCCACCAGGTTCGGCACCTGGATGGCGTTGCCCAGCGAGAGCTTGTTCTCGATGTCGTAGTAGTAGACCTTCATGCCGATCATCTCGGCGATGATGCCAAGCTGGGTACCGATGTGGCCGTAGCCTATGATGCCGAGCTTCTTGCCGCGAGCTTCGACGCTGCGGTTGGCGAGCTTCTCCCAGACGCCGCGATGGCACTTGGCGTTTTTCTCGGGGATGCCGCGCAGCAGCAGCAGTATCTCCCCCAGCACCAGTTCGGCCACGGAGCGGGTGTTGGAGAAGGGGGCGTTGAAGACGGGAATGCCGCGCACGTGGGCGGCATCCAGGGAGACCTGGTTGGTGCCGATGCAGAAGCAGCCGATGGCGACCAGCTTGCCGGCGGCATCCAGCACCTTCTCGGTGATCTGGGTGCGTGAACGCAGGCCCACGAAATGTACGTCACGAATGCGCTCGATCAGATCCTCTTCCGACAGTGAGGTCTTCAGATACTCGACATTGGTGTAGCCGGCTGCCCGAAAGGTCTCTACCGTGTTGGGATGCACCCCCTCCAGCAGCAGTACTTTGATCTTATCCTTGTCCAGCGAAAACTTGGCTGTCATGACGTTCCCTCTATTGTTTGAAAAATGCGTTCAGGCTTGCGGTGTGAAGAAAACCGTAAAGTAGCAAAAACGTTTGGGAGAGGGAATATTTGTGACGAAAGTCAAATTCTTTGAAGTTATCAACGTTTTTTGCAGCCTGCCTGGTGCAACCCATTGAGCCATAAATAGAAACGGCGCCATCAGGCGCCGTTGTCCATTTGGGGCAGTCAGATTGACTGACCCGGGCGGGGCTTGCCCCGGAGGAGAGGTCCGGGGAGCAGGCCTTAGTTGGTGATCACACCCTCGGGGGTGCCGATCAGTACCACGTCGGCGCCGCGATGGGCGAACAGGCCGTTGGTGACCACGCCCACGATGGCGTTGAGCTGCACTTCCAGCCCTTTGGCGTCGGTGATGGCCATGCCCTTGACGTCCAGAATGATGTTGCCGTTGTCGGTCACCACACCCTCACGCCACACCGGGTTGCCACCCAGTTTCCTGATCTCGCGGGCCACGTATTCGCGGGCCATGGGGATCACCTCCACCGGCAGCGGGAACTGGCCCAGCACCTCGACTGTCTTGGTGTTGTCGATGATGCAGATGAACTGGTCGGCCACGGCCGCGACTATCTTCTCGCGGGTCAGGGCGGCACCGCCCCCCTTGATCATGTCGCGGGTCCCGTTGATCTCGTCGGCGCCATCCACGTAGACGGAGAGGGCATCGATGTCGTTGAGGTCAAACACCGGGATGCCGAACCCCTTGAGGCGCTCGGTGGAGGCGATGGAGCTCGATACCGCGCCCTTGATCTCGTCCTTCATGGTCGCCAGTGCGTCGATGAAGTGATTGACGGTAGAGCCGGTGCCCACCCCGACTATGGTGCCGGGTACCACGTATTTGAGCGCAGCCCAACCGGCCGCCTTCTTCATTTCATCTTGAGTCATGATGGATCCTTATGGAAAAAGCGGGCGCATTATATCCAAGCATCCTGCCCAGAGCGACCATGGCGGTCACGTTCCGGGGCAAAAAGCCCCAAGATGTAAATCGTTTGCCTGTTTATTGAACCGAGGGGGCCGAGCTCCCCGTCAGGGTCATCCAAAGTGCCAGCTGCGGCTGGGGGTGATGATCTGGGGCAGCGGCACGTCCCACTGCGCCTGGGGCACGGCGTCCACCTGCTGGCAGTCGTGGGCGAGCCCCAGGGGCCTTGGGCCCAGCCCGTGTTCGTGCCAGCAGGCCAGGGTGCGATCGTAATAGCCGCCCCCCATGCCGAGCCGGTTGCCCTCGGCATCGAAGGCCACCAGCGGGGTGCAGATGAGATCCAGCATGCTGTGGGGCAGCACCTGCTGCACATCGAGTTCGGGCTCGGCGATGCCATAGCGGTTGCGGGTCATGGGGCTGGTGGCGGTGTAGCGCAAGAAGAGCAGGTGACCCGGGGTGAAGGGGTGCAGCACCGGCAGGTAGACCTCCTTGCGCTGGCTCCAGAGCCAATGAATGGCGGGCAGGGGATCGAGTTCGCCGTCATTGGCCAGATAGAGGGCGATGCGTCTGGCCGCCAGGATCTCGGTATGCTGCTGGAAGCGAAGGACCAGCTGCAGGGCCGCCGCCTGCTGCTCGGCCTGACTCAGGCTCTTTCTGCGCTGGCGTATGAGCTGGCGCAGGCTTTGGCGTTCGGGTTGGGTATCCGGCATGGGGACTCCTTGACGAGGATGGGCTGGGGCTACCTTAGCAAGGGGCTGACGGGATGAAAAGTCGATGGCAGGGCCGCCGGCGAGGCGGCCCCGAAGGTCAGATGTCAGACGCGCTGGGCGGCGGGGGCCACAGCGCCTGTCTGGTGCTTGAGGAAGACGGCCACGATGGCGGCCAGGGCCAGCGCCATGGGGTAGAAGCTCATGCTCACCACGGCCAGCGGCGAGAGGGCGAAGATGGAGCCCAGCAGCAGCGCCTGGGCGCCCCAGGGGATCAGGCCCTGCACCACGCAGGAGAAGATGTCCAGCATGGAGGCGGCGCGGCGCGGGGTGACCCCGTGATGATCCGCCAGATCCCTGGCCACCTTGCTCGCCACTATGATGGCGACCGTGTTGTTGGCGGTGCAGAGGTTGGTCAGCCCCACCACGCCGGCGATGCCGAGCTCGGCCGCCTTCTCGTTTTGCTCGCCGTCGTGGGCACGGGTGAAGCGGGCGATGAGGGCGGCGATGCGGGCGCTGATCCAGGCAAGGCCTCCCTGGCGCTCCATCAGGGCGCCGAGGCCGCCGATGAGCATGGAGAGCAGGAAGATCTCCTGCATGCTGGTGAAGCCCTGGTAGATGTCCTTGCTGAACTGGCCGAGGGGATAGCCTCCGATCATGCCAACACCACCGGCGGCCAGGATGCCAAGGCCGAGCACCACGAAGACGTTCATGCCACCGAGCGCCAGCACCAGGATCAGCAGGTAGGGCATCACCTTGAGCAGGTCAGCGCTGGCGTTGGCGGCGGGGGCCTCACCGGTGGAGCCCAGCAGCAGGTAGAGCAGGATCACCAGCACGGCGGCGGGGGCGGCAATCTTGACGTTCTCGCGGAACTTGTCCTTCATCTCGCAGCCCTGGCTGCGGGTCGCCGCTATGGTGGTGTCCGAGATAATGGAGAGGTTGTCGCCGAACATGGCGCCGGAGAGAATGGTGCCCGCCATCAGCACGGGATCGATGCCGGTGGCCTGGGCGACGCCGAGGGCCACGGGGGCCACTGCCCCTATGGTGCCCATGGAGGTGCCCATGGCGGTGGCAATGAAGGCGGAGATGAGGAACAGACCCGGCAGCAGGAACCAGCCCGGGATCAGGGAGAGGCCGAGGGCGACGGTGGCATCCACCCCGCCGGTGGCCTTGGCCACGGTGGCGAAGGCGCCCGCCAGCAGATAGATGAGGCACATGGCCATGATGTTGCTGTCACCCACCCCCTTGAAGAAGGTCTCAAGGTTCTTGTTGAAGCCCTCCTTGCCCAGCATCAGCGCCAGCATGACGGCGGGCAGGGCGGCCACGGGGGCGGGCAGCTGGTAGAAGGCGAACTCGACCCCCTGCAGGGTCAGCCAGGTGCCGGTACCGATGAAGAGAGCAAGAAAGACCAGAAGGGGCAGCAGGGCTCTGGCACTGGGTTGGGTCTGGATCATGTGTTCCTCGAAACTTGAACAATGACCTCCTGTCGCAGCCTGTGTTGGCCCGGATATGTTCGGACACAGGGTAGGCATCCTGCCGCTATGGGGGGCTTACAGTAGTGAGTCGGGGGCATCTGGTCAAGATAGACGTCCAGATGGATAGGCCTTTTTCTTTTGTGATTCTGATACGCTGATTAAATCCGTCAAATATTCGGAGTTAATCATAATTTGTTGTTGATATGGCGGCGCCAAGCCGACGGCCACGGAAGGCTTTTCAAAGCCGGCGCGGGCTGGTAAAACGGTCTCTTTCCATAATAAAGAGATGAGAGGGTGGAGATGGACAATCCGATCCGTGTGGCCGTGATGGGCTGTAATGGTCGTATGGGCAAGGTGCTGCTGGAGGCCATCACCAACGCCGAGGGCGTGGTGGTCGGTGCGGCGCTGGAGCGACCCGGCTCTGCCGTGATAGGCCTGGATGCGGGTGAACTCAATGGCCTGGGCCGGCTTGGGGTCATCATCAGCGACAGCCTGGACAAGGTGCGTGACGAGTTTGATCTCATCATCGACTTCACCCGCCCCGAGGTGACCCTGGCCAACCTGGCCTTCGCCCTGGCCCATGGCAAGCAGATGGTGATAGGCACCACCGGCTTTGATGACGCAGGCAAGGCCGCGCTGCACGAGGCGGGCAAGCAGATCGGCATCGTCTTCGCGTCCAACTACTCGGTCGGCGTCAACCTGGTGTTCAAGCTGCTGGAGCAGGCCGCCAAGGTGATGGGGGAGTACACCGACATCGAGATCATCGAGGGGCACCATAGACACAAGGTGGATGCGCCGTCCGGCACCGCGCTCTCCATGGGGGAAGTGGTGGCGAAAACCCTGGGCCGGGATCTCAAGGAGTGTGCCGTCTATGGCCGCGAGGGGATCACCGGGGAGCGGGATCGCAACACCATCGGCTTTGCCACCATCCGTGCCGGGGATCTGGTGGGGGAGCACACCGTCATGTTTGCCGACATCGGCGAGCGGGTGGAGATAAGCCACAAGGCCTCGAGCCGCCTGACGTTTGCCAATGGCGCCGTGCGGGCGGGCAAGTGGCTCGGCCAGCAGGGGGCGGGTCTCTACAACATGCAGGACGTACTTGACCTCAAATAGGGCACAGCGGGAGCCCGACCAGGGCTCTCCTCTCCCCGATCTGGTTGTCAGACCCCGGCTTGCCGGGGTTTTGTTTATGGTTTTTGTAAAAACAAGCGTTAAGCACCGCTTTTGTGGTGAACCTGCCTAAATCGCCCCCTTCCCATTTCTTCGCCACACTCCTGCGACAAAAATGTCATCAGAGGGTAACGGGAACGGGTCTCAATCTTCCCTGTAGCCCGCTTTTTTCACACCAGGTCAAATAGACTAAAAATGCAATCAAAGAAAAACGTTTTCTATTTTTCGGAGTCAGTTTTCTATCGCCAAATGGCACTTTTTGGCTTTCGTTGTTTGTTTTTTAAATTCATATCTATCTGTTTATTAGAGATAAAATATCGATTTTTGTCTGCCAGGTGGCATGGGTGGGTGCTTTTGTTTCGGGTTTTGGCTTTTCTTTTTGGGGAGGGGGTTGCAAAGCGCCTTAGTGCATAGATAATGGGTAATGTTGCTTGTTTATTGAATTTAGATGCATTTCAAACGAGAAAAGACGTTGAAATGAGATCGTTTTTGAGTAGAATGCGCCCAATTTGCCAGAAATCTGCCGGGTTTGAGCCCTGTTTCAAACAGCGTCCGGACCCGCAACACCCAGGTAAATTGCTGAATTTAAAGCTAAATAACTGGAGGTTGTCTTGAATCACACTGCATTGCTAGTGCTGGAAGATGGAACTGTGTTCAAAGGCGTGTCGATAGGCGCCGAGGGATGTTCCGTTGGTGAAGTGGTTTTCAATACGTCGATGACGGGCTATCAGGAAATCCTCACCGATCCCTCTTATTCCCGTCAGATAGTCACCCTCACTTACCCCCATATAGGCAACACCGGCACCAACAGCGAAGATGAAGAGTCCAGTCAAATCCACGCGCAGGGATTGATCATCCGGGACCTTCCGATACTTGCCTCCAATTTCCGCAATCAGCAATCCCTCTCCGATTACCTCAAGTCCCACAACATCGTTGGCATCGCCGACATCGATACCCGCAAACTGACCCGCATCCTGCGCGAGAAAGGCGCTCAGGCTGGCTGCATCCTGGCCGGGAAACAGGTCGATGAAGCCCATGCCCTCGAACAGGCCCGCGCCTTCCCAGGTTTGAAGGGAATGGATCTGGCCAAAGAGGTGACGGTTGGTGAAGCGTACAACTGGAGCGAAGGGAGCTGGCAGCTCGGCAAGGGGCACGTCACCCCGGCGGCCGATGAGCTCAAGTACCACGTGGTGGCCTACGACTTTGGCGTCAAGCGCAACATCCTGCGCATGCTGGTTGACCGTGGTTGCCGCCTGACCGTGGTGCCGGCCAAGACCCCGGCCGCCGAGGTGCTGGCGATGAACCCGGATGGCATCTTCCTCTCCAACGGCCCCGGTGACCCCGAGCCGTGCGACTACGCCATCGAGGCCATCAAGACCTTCCTCGGTACCAACACCCCGGTGTTCGGCATCTGCCTGGGTCACCAGCTGCTGGGTCTGGCCTCCGGCGCCAAGACAGTCAAGATGAAGTTCGGTCACCACGGTGCCAACCACCCGGTGAAGAGCCTGGACGACAACACAGTGATGATCACCGCCCAGAACCACGGCTTTGCGGTGGACGAGAACAGCCTGCCGGAGTGCCTGCGTGCCACTCACGTCTCCCTGTTCGACGGGTCCCTGCAGGGCATCCACCGCACCGATCGTCCGGCCTTCAGCTTCCAGGGTCACCCCGAGGCGAGCCCGGGCCCCCACGATTGTGCCGGTCTGTTCGACCACTTTATTGAATTGATTAAGCAGTATCGCGCCTAAGAGGATAAAGAGAGCCATGCCAAAACGTAACGACCTACAGAGCATCCTGATCCTCGGCGCCGGCCCCATCGTCATCGGTCAGGCCTGCGAATTCGACTACTCCGGCGCCCAGGCCTGCAAGGCTCTGCGCGAGGAGGGATACCGCGTCATCCTGGTGAACTCCAACCCGGCCACCATCATGACCGACCCCGAGATGGCGGACGCCACCTACATCGAGCCCATCACCTGGGAAGTGGTGCGCGAGATCATCAAGAAAGAGCGTCCGGATGCCGTGCTGCCCACCATGGGTGGCCAGACCGCGCTCAACTGCGCGCTGGATCTGGAGAAGCACGGCGTGCTGGCCGAGTTCGGTGTGGAGATGATAGGTGCCACCGCCGATGCCATCGACAAGGCGGAAGATCGTCGTCGCTTCGACATCGCCATGAAGAGCATCGGCCTGGAGTGCCCGCGCGCCGGCATCGCCCACAACATGGAAGAGGCGTGGAAGGTGCAGCAGATGGTCGGCTTCCCCTGCATCATCCGTCCCTCCTTCACCATGGGTGGCTCCGGTGGCGGCATCGCCTACAACACCGAAGAGTTCGTCGAGATCTGCGAGCGGGGCCTGGATCTCTCCCCGACCAAGGAGCTGCTCATCGATGAGTCCCTGATCGGCTGGAAAGAGTACGAGATGGAAGTGGTGCGGGATCGCAACGACAACTGCATCATCGTCTGCGCCATCGAAAACTTCGACCCCATGGGCATCCACACCGGTGACTCCATCACGGTCGCGCCAGCCCAGACGCTGACCGACAAGGAGTACCAGCTGATGCGCAACGCCTCCATGGCGGTGCTGCGCGAGATCGGCGTCGAGACCGGCGGCTCCAACGTCCAGTTCGGCATCAATCCCAAAGATGGCCGCATGGTCATCATCGAGATGAACCCGCGGGTGTCCCGCTCCTCCGCGCTGGCCTCCAAGGCGACCGGTTTCCCCATCGCCAAGATCGCCGCCAAGCTCGCCATCGGTTACACCCTGGACGAGCTGATGAACGACATCACCGGCGGCCGTACCCCGGCCTCCTTCGAGCCGGCGATTGACTACGTGGTCACCAAGATCCCGCGCTTCAACTTCGAGAAGTTTGCCGGTGCCAACGACCGTCTCACCACCCAGATGAAGTCCGTGGGCGAAGTGATGGCCATTGGCCGCAACTTCCAGGAGTCCCTGCACAAGGCGCTGCGCAGCCTCGAGACCGGCAAGACCGGCTTCGACCCCATGGTGGATCTCAATACCCCCGACTCCCTGACCCGCATCCGCCACGAGCTGCAGGATGCCGGTTGTGACCGGATCTGGTACATCGCCGATGCGTTCCGCGCCGGTCTCTCCATGGACGGCATCTTCAAGCTGACCAAGATTGACCCCTGGTTCCTGGTGCAGATTGAAGAGCTGGTGAAGCTGGAAGAGCAGGTGAAAGAGCGTGGCATGGCTGGCCTGGACGCCGACTTCCTGCGCACCCTGAAGCGCAAGGGCTTCGCCGACGCCCGTCTGGCCAAGATCCTCGGCGTGGCCGAGGGCGAGGTACGCAAGGCCCGTGCCCGCCACAACATCTTCCCGGTCTACAAGCGGGTCGATACCTGCGCCGCCGAGTTCGCCACCAACACCGCCTACATGTACTCCAGCTATGACGAGGAGTGCGAAGCGGCGCCGACCAATCGCGACAAGATCATGATCATCGGTGGCGGCCCGAACCGCATCGGTCAGGGCATCGAGTTCGACTACTGCTGCGTGCACGCGGCCCTGGCCCTGCGCGAAGACGGTTACGAGACCATCATGGTTAACTGCAACCCGGAGACCGTCTCCACCGATTACGACACCTCCGACCGTCTCTACTTCGAGCCGGTGACCCTGGAAGACGTGCTGGAAATCGTGCGGGTCGAGCAGCCCAAGGGCGTCATCGTCCAGTACGGCGGCCAGACCCCGCTCAAGCTTGCCCGTGCCCTGGAAGCGAACGGCGTGCCTGTCATCGGCACCAGCCCGGACGCCATCGACCGTGCCGAAGACCGCGAGCGCTTCCAGTCCGCCGTCGAGCGCCTCGGCCTCAAGCAGCCGGAAAACGGCACCGTCACTGCCCTGGAGCAGGCGGTGCAGGTAGCCGCCCGCATCACCTACCCGCTGGTGGTTCGCCCCTCCTACGTGCTGGGTGGCCGCGCCATGGAAATCGTCTATGACGAGCAGGATCTGCGCCGCTACTTCGCGGAAGCCGTGAGCGTCTCCAACGAGTCGCCGGTACTGCTGGACCGCTTCCTGGACGACGCCACCGAGGTGGACGTGGACGCCATCTGTGACGGCGTGGACGTGGTCATCGGCGGCATCATGGAGCACATCGAGCAGGCCGGTATCCACTCCGGTGACTCCGCCTGCTCCCTGCCGCCCTACACCCTGTCCAAGGCCATCCAGGACGAGATGCGCGAGCAGGTGCGCAAGCTGGCCCTGGAGCTCGGCGTGGTCGGCCTGATGAACGTGCAGTTCGCGGTCAAGGACAACGAGATCTACCTCATCGAGGTGAACCCCCGTGCCGCCCGTACCGTGCCCTTCGTCTCCAAGGCCACCGGCGCGCCGCTGGCGAAGATCGCCGCCCGGGTCATGGCCGGCCAGAGCCTGCAGGATCAAGGTTTCACCACCGAGATCATCCCGCCCTACTACTCGGTCAAAGAAGTGGTGCTGCCCTTTGCCAAGTTCCCGGGTGTCGACCCTCTGCTGGGGCCGGAAATGCGCTCCACCGGCGAGGTGATGGGGGTGGGCAGCAGCTTCGCCGAGGCGTATGCCAAGGCGCAGCTGGGTGCCGGCCATCAGGTGCCGAGCGAAGGCCGTGCCCTGCTCTCCGTGCGCCACGGCGACAAGGAGCGGGTGGTCAACCTGGCCGCCAAGTTGCTGGAGCTCGGTTATGACCTCGATGCCACCCACGGCACCGCGGTGACCTTAGGTGAAGCGAGCATCAACCCGCGTCTGGTGAACAAGGTGCATGAAGGCCGTCCGCACATTCTGGATCGCATCAAGAATGGCGAGTACACCTACATCGTCAACACCGCCGAGGGGCGTCAGGCGATTCAGGATTCCAAGCAGCTGCGCCGCGGCGCCCTGCAGCACAAGGTGGCCTACACCACCACGCTGCACGCGGCCTTCGCCACCTGCATGGCCATCAGCGTCGATGCCACCGCCAACGTGAACTCGGTGCAGGAGCTGCACCACAAGGTCAAGCACCGCTAAGGTGCGCGCGGCCAGGGTGGCTTCCAGCCCTGGATGCAAGCCTGACAACACCCCGCCAGCGATGGCGGGGTGTTTCTTTTGGCGGGGGCGACGGATCCCGGGCGCATCGGCTCCTCATGCACGGGGTGGCGTAAACAGAGGTAATGAAGGGTGATAAACCCCCTTAAATTGGCTGAATGCAATCATAAGTTGCCTATTTGGTGCCATTGGCAACAATCTTCGCAATCACTCACCCCGAACGCCTCCCTATACTGGTTTCTCATCACATGCGTGAGCAAACAAGGTCGTCCGCACCGGCAAGCATTCAGTGTCAGAGGGTTGCGAGAGGATCAGGGCCAGCGTTATCGCGCCAGCCTGGCAGGCCCCTTCCACCGATAGGGACCAATGGAAACCGGCTGTGGGGTTACCGCCGCATCGCCAGTCAGGGTCAGCGTTATCGCGCCAGCCCGCTCCCCCTCTGTTACCTGCCCGGTCGTCTGGCGCCTCAGCATATCTGCCAAGGGAATCTGAATATGAGCTTCGATCATCGTAAATACCGCCCGGCCCCCGTCATCGCTCTGGCGGACAGACAGTGGCCCAACCGGGTGCTTGAGCGCGCGCCGCTCTGGTGCGCCGTGGATCTGCGGGACGGCAACCAGGCGCTGGTCGAGCCCATGACGGTGGCCCAGAAGCTGCAGATGTGGGCGCTGATGGTGCACATCGGCTTCAAGCACATCGAGGTGGGCTTCCCCGCCGCCTCCCAGCCGGACTTCGACTTCGTGCGCGAACTCATCGAGCGCAATCTCATTCCCGACGACGTCACCATCCAGGTGCTGGTGCAGGCCCGGGAAGATCTCATCGCCCGCACCTTCGAATCCCTCAAGGGGGCGAAGCGGGCCATCGTCCACGTCTACAACTCGGTCAACCCGACCCAGCGCAACTATGTGTTCAACTCAGGAAGGGAAGGGGTCAAGGCCATCGCGGTGCAGGGGGCGCGCTGGGTGCGGGAGTATGCGGCCCGCAACCCCGGCACCGAGTGGAGCTTCCAGTACTCCCCCGAGAGCTTCAGCAGCACAGAGGTGGAGTTTGCGGTGGAGGTGTGCGACGCCGTGATCGACCAGTGGCGATCGGCCTGCCGCCCCATGATCCTCAACCTCCCCGCTACTGTGGAGGTGAGCACCCCTAACGTGTTTGCGGATCAGGTGGAGTGGTTCTGCCGCCACCTCAAGGCGCGCCCCGAGGTGAGCATCTCCATCCACACCCACAACGATCGGGGCTGCGGGGTGGCCGCCGCCGAGCTGGCGGTACTGGCGGGAGCGGATCGCATCGAGGGTACCCTGCTTGGCAACGGCGAGCGCACCGGCAACATGGACATAGTTACCATGGCCATGAACCTCTACAGCCAGGGCATAGATCCCGAGCTGGATCTCTCTGACATGGATGCCATAGTCGCGACCGTGGGAGCCTGCACCCAGATTGCCCTGCACCCGCGCCACCCCTATGCCGGCGAGCTGGTCTACACGGCGTTCTCCGGCAGCCACCAGGACGCCATCCGCAAGTCCCTGGCGGCCGAGAAGCCCGATGCCTACTGGGATGTGGCCTATCTGCCGATCGATCCCGCCGATCTTGGCCGCAGCTACGAGGCGGTGATCCGCATCAACAGCCAGTCCGGCAAGGGAGGGGTCACCTATCTGCTGGAGCGCGACCTCGGCCTGCAACTGCCGCGCTGGTTGCAGATCGACTTCAGCCGCCGGGTTCAGGCCCAGGCCGAGGCGAGTAGCAGCGAAATCAGCCCGGAGCAGATCCGCGCCCTGTTCGAGCAGCACTACCTCGAGCCGCTGCACGGTTATCGCATCGGCCGCTTCCAGCTCGGCCACGACAGCCAGGAGACCCTGCGCCTCGAGTTGCAGACGCCGGACGGCAGCTTGCAGCTCTGCGGTGAGGGGGAGGGGGCCATCACGGCCCTGGTCAACGGCTGGGAGCGCCAGACCGGCATGCACATAGACGTGCTGGATTACTCGGAGCATGCCCTCAGCGCCGGCACCGAATCCCGCGCCGCCGCTTATGTGCTGCTGAGCGTCGACGGTACCCGCATGTGCGGGGTAGCCATAGGCCGTGACGTGGTCAACGCCTCCTTGCAGGCGGTGATCAATGGCGCAGCCCAGATCCGCGCCCTGCGCCAGAGTGCCTGAGGGGCGGGCGTGACTAGGATGAGGCCAGCCCCGTGAAGGACGCCCTCCACACCGCCTGTGCCGGGGGTTAGCCGTCGCTCACAGGGCGGTGTACAGCGCAAATTGACACCAGGATCCCTTCACCAATGTGGTGAGGGGATTGTTTTTTATGGAAAAGTCGGTTCACAATACGAGCGCCGCGCAACCAGGATTGGCCTTGCGGTTCATCGGGAGCTGGCGGCTGGGTGCAGCCGTCTGGGACAGAGGAAGTGCAGGTTTGGAGCCATAACAATGATGAAGACTCCCCTCAGGTTATCCGTACACCCCGCCCGGTTCTTCTCGCTCTCCCCTGGTCGCCGCCTCGCCCTGCTGATCCTGCCCTGCCTGCTGCTGCTGACGGGGGGCCTGGATGCCGCGAGCTTCGCGCGCCTGCCCGAGCATAACCTCTACACCATCGGCGCCCTGGCCGAGGCCATCAACGTACTGACCCTGCTGTTCATGTTCTGGGTGGTGCAGTGTGCCCAGATCTCGAACCGCACCTACCTGTTTCTCTGCGCCGGTCTGGGGGGCTGGCTGGTGTCGGGGACCATAGATCTGGTGGACGAGGCCTACTTCCAGCCCTGGTGGCTCTCCACCGTCGAGGACAGCCTGCGCACCCTCGGCATGCTGGCCACGGCCTGGGGCGTGCTGCTGATGGTGCAACAGATGTATGGCGTCCAGACCCGGCTGGCCTCGCTCGCCATGTCCGACGAACTGACGGGTCTCTCCAATCGCCGTGCGTTTCGCGCCGTGCTGGAGGCCCATCTGGATCAGGGGACGCCGCTGCTGCTGCTGGATCTCGATCACTTCAAGCAGATCAACGATCGCTACGGCCACGGCATAGGTGACAATGTGTTGCAGGAGTTCAGCGCCTTGCTGTGTCAGCACTGCCCGCCGGATGGGGTGGTGGCGCGCCTGGGAGGCGAGGAGTTCGCCATCTGGCTGCCCGGCATGCTGAGCGACAAGGCCCGGGCACTGGCGGAGCAGATAAGAGCCGCCACCGAGGCCCTGGTCGCCTGCGAGGAGGTGAGGTTCACCGTGAGCATCGCCGTCGGCATCGGCCAGGCGGGGGAGACGGTCGAGACGCTGGTCAAGCGCACCGATCTCGCGCTCTACCGGGCCAAGCACCTGGGGCGCAACCGGGTCGAGCTGGCGTGATGACGCCAGAGGGTGCCGCAGCGCTGGGCCCCGGCCGTCCTGCTGCCTTCAGATTGCCCGGGCCATCCACTACAATGACCACCTGTTTGCATTCGGGGCCCCCCATCCGGGATGAGGGGCCCGCACCCGCACTTTATCGGAAGCCCTCATGATCCCCTCTCACCCTTTATCTTTCGCCCCCTGGCGCCTCTGTGCACTGCTGGCTGCCGCCGTGCTGGCGGGCTGTGCCAGTGAACCGACCGCTCCTACAGCAGAGGAGGCCGCCGTCATCGCCAAGCAACCCAAGGCCATGCAGCCGCGCAAGCCTGCGGACATGAAGAGCCGCATAGTGCGCTTCCTGCCGCGCCAGGTACAAGACAAGCCGGGCTGGGCCAACGACGTGGTGACGGCGCTCAGCACCCAGGGGCTGACGGTGAGCGATCACAATGTCTGCTCGGTGCTGGCGGTGGCGGAGCAGGAGGCCACCTATCAGGCGGATCCCGTGGTGCCCGGCCTTGGCAAGATAGCCTGGAAGGAGATCAATGCCCGGGCGGCCAAGCTGCTCATCCCCGAGTTCGTGGTACGCACCGCCCTCTCCATCAAGTCCCCTACTGGCAAATCCTACGCCGCGCGCATCGATGCCCTTCGCACCGAGCGGGAGATGAGCGAGATCTTCGAGGACATGATAGGGGCCGTGCCCATGGGCAGGCAGCTCTTTGGCAACCTCAATCCGGTGCGCACCGGCGGCCCCATGCAGGTGAGCATCGCCTTCGCCGAGGCCAATGCCCGTGGCTACCCCTATCCGGTCAAGGAGTCCATCCGCCACGAGGTGTTCACCCGTCGCGGCGGCATCTGGTTTGGTACCAAACACATCTTCGGTTATCCCGCCGACTACCCGGACACCCTCTACCGTTTTGCCGACTTTAATGCGGGCTGGTATGCGAGCCGCAACGCCGCCTTCCAGGCCGCGGTGAGCCGGGTCAGCGGCAAGCCCCTGGCCCTGGACGGGGATCTGGTTCGCTACGACTCCGACCTGCCCGGCAAGACCGAGCTCGCGGTGCACAGCATCGCCAGCCGCGTCAACATGAGCAAGCAGGCCATCCACCAGAGCCTGCTCAAGGGGGACAGTGCCGACTTTGCCCAGACCGACCTCTATCATCGGGTCTTTACCCTGGCCGACAAGCAGGCGGGCAAGCGGCAACCCCGCGCCGTGCTGCCCGGCATCCAGCTGAAAAGCCCCAAGATCACCCGCAACCTCACCACCGCCTGGTTCGCCAAGCGGGTGGATGACAGGGAGCAGGCCTGCGTCAGAAAGATGGCGACGATTAGATAACTCGGGTTTTACTTTGGAAGGGGGTTTCAAAGCGGGTTGACACTATTAATGCCAACCCGCTGACCTAACTAATAGGCTCTCCAGCGGAAACCTTTGGCTTGCATGCAATCGGTGATGACTTCGTTTTTTTCCTCGTCAGAAATATTGTTTAGCCGGATCTCATACTTGCATTGAGATAACGCAGTAAGAGTATCATCGTGTGACACCCCCTCTTTTTTCCATGTCGGCTGCGGGTCAGATGCGCAGGATGCGACTAGCATGCTCATGCTGGCAACAGTCGCTATTACCGACATTTTTTTAATATTCATTAATCAACTCCCTTTGAATAGATGGTGTTTTGGTTTGTGGTTTTTGTTGAAAAAAGAATGAAGGCCATGACAGTGTTATGCATCTACGTGCTTATTAGAGTGGTGTAATCCCCCTGCATGTCGGGTATGCGCTGCATCCCCAGAACTGATTGCCTCTGTTTTCTCCCCGGCTGGCGGTACGCAAGACCATGGCATTGCCACATCTGGGGCAAGTCGGACTCGGGTCACCGAGCGGTTGGGTGGTGACAGGGGAGGGCGCCGCCCTCTTTTCGGCAGACACTGCCGGGGCGGATAACGGCTTGCGTGACGATTCGTCGTGACGCGCCTTCAGCCGGGCCACATGCTGCCTGTGGGTCTGCCAGTTGGCCGCCAGCCGCCCTTGCTGGATGGTCTCGACCACTTGCGTGACCTCGGCAGGGGTCAATACCTGGGTGGTTTTCCCTTTGATATGGCGGATCAGCCCGTGGTTCATCACGTTGTCCGGCATGGGGGTCTTGAAGGTGCAGTCGCCAATGAAGTAGATGACGGAGTGGAGCTGATGATCCGCTACCCCCAGCAGGGATTTGAGGGTCATCATGTGCAGATGGTTCTGGTGCAGGGGATTCTGGAAGCTGTGCTTGCGGCGATAGATCTGCTGGGTCCAGCTTTTATGGGCCGGGTTGCCGAATATCCAGCCTTTCATGTTCTTGGTCTCAATCACGAATATCCCGAAGTGGGAGACGATCACATGGTCTATCTGGGTGCTGCCCTGGGGGATGGGCAGGGTCACGTCCTTGAGCAGGTGATAGTCCCGCTGGTCGAGAAAGAACCGAATGCTGACGTTGATAAACCATTCACCGATCATGCCCTTGAACCAGGGGCTTTTGACGAGCGTCGCCAGCAACAGCAGTGGCAGCAGATACCAGAGCTGGCCGAGCAAGGGGTAAACAACGGCAGTGACGTCCATTTCACTCTTCCTTCATGAGGGTTAACCCTCGATAGAAATCAGGCTGCGGCACTTGGGGTATCCCGGACAACCCCAAAATGAGTTTCCTTTGGTATCTCCCCGTTTGCTGGTGCGCAGCACCATGGTGGTACCGCATTTGGGGCAGGCTGGTGCTGGCCCAGCATTGACCACCGCAGCTTCGCTTTCGTCACTGTTGTTGGCGACTCTTTCCAGCGATATGCGAACCTCTTCACTGATCCGGATGATCCGCTGGGCTTCATCATAGGCATCGCGGTAGAGCTCTCCGTCGTCCGAGCGCCGGATCAGGACTCCCATCTCGTTGTTGTTCACCTGACTGAACTCGTAGAGATTCAGACTGGCAATGATGCACATCTCTTCATTCAGGTAGCACTTGGCATGGAGGTTCTTGCAAAAACTGGTGCGGATATAGGTGAGCTCCTTGAGCCAGCTGATCTCTTCCGGCTGGAGTTCACTCTTGCCATAGACGATACGGACATCGATCTTGAGGCGGTTCTTGTCGGTCAGCAGCTCCTTGATCCTGTCATTGAGCTTGAGAAAGGGGCTGATCAGAATTAACCGCTCCTTGGCATCCTTTATCAGCTCTTCGAGGAAATAATTGGTTGCGCTGGTATTCAGAAATTTGGCCATAACAAGCTCCCTATCCTTGGAAATGTCATGTGTTCTCTGGTCACAGTAGGCAGTCAGCCTGACCGCAATCCTCTGTGTGGTTCTGCTTCACGACTTCATCGGCGTCCCGTATCCCCATGCTAGGAGATACAGGTGGGGCCTGATAGCGGCAATTGAGTCAAATGTGCGTTCAGTCAGAGATTTGGTGATGGGGACGGGTCATGTCGGCGTGCCGCGCTAGAAACTCATCGCCAGCCCGATGGAGTAGCCGCTGGTGTTGTGGCTGAACATATAGCGGGCCACCAGCCGGGTCCGGGTGATAAAGATGTCGTACTTGCTGCTGTCGAGCTCTAGGCCAAGGCCCAGGGAGTTGAGGCTGTTGAAGCCAAGCAGGCCGCGCTGCTCTCCCAGGTACTCGGTTCTGGCGCCCTCCAGCACATAGCGCAGCGGGCGATCCAGCAGGGTCCAGGTGAAGAGCGGAGCCCGGCGACGCAGGTAGAGCCCGAGGTTCTCCGCCTCGGCCTGCCCCGTGATGCTGTCGGCGGTGCCGGTGAAGCTCTGCAGATGCTGATAGGAGTAGCGCAGCTCGACATCTATGTCCTGGGGCTTGGAGAAGAGCTCGTAGTCGAGCATCAGGGATCCCCCCAGGCCATACACATTGAGCCGGCCGCCGTCGAGGAAGTCGAGGTTCCTGCCCGTCCTGTACTGGAGCAAGGCGGCACCGATGCGCAGATCGCTCGCCACCGTGCCCAGGGTGAAGTTGGCGATGGGGCGCAGCACCAGGTTGCCGCCAAAGCGGTCGCGGTGCAGGCTGAAGTCCCAGCCGATGCCGCCGGTGGCGCTCAGGCTGTTCCATTTGGTGGGGATGGTGCGGCTCTCGTTGCCGTCGGTAAACACGAACTGGGGATCGTAGCGGCTGTAGCCCAGGGTGCCCTCCAGATAGATGGGGAAGCCCTCGCTCATGGTGGCGCCGCCGCCGAGCTGGGTGATGGTCAGGGCCGAGCTTTCGTTGGTGCCGCCCCCTATGTCCAGGTTGCTGGCGGTGATGTCCGGCACCACGGTGAAGCTCATCAGGGAGACGACCGCATTGGCCCGCTGCTGGACGAGGGCCCCGTCATTGGCCAAGGCGGTCTGGCTGAAGAGTCCGAGCCCGCTCAGCAGAAGCATGCCTGCATGAAGATGAGAAGAGGGGAGATGCGCCATACCTAGCTCCATGGACCTCCTCGTCCACTGAGGAGTCCTTACACTGTAACGGTTTTCTACCGTCATGGCAGCCCGCCTTGGCGCCAACTGACTATATTCTTTGCCATTTTACGGCGCAGACCCGAGGGGGCTCTGGTGGCGAGACAACCTTGCCGCCAGCGCACCGGGTTGCCGGTGCCGGATGACGGCGTATCCACATAAATGGCAGACATTAATTTATTGTTCAGTTCCCCGGGTGTATAACGGGCCTCCCGCAGGAACTTATGGGGGGGGTACCAGGGAGGGGTGGCCAGACCGGGCCTTTGGGCCGTCATGACGGATGCGCATTACGATGATGGGAGTCATACCAGATGCAGGACATGCTGCTTGCCATATGGCATCAGGACTTTGAGCAATTAATACAACTGCAGGCGGTCGGTCTGCTCGTCACCTGTCTGGTGGTGATCCTCTTTCTGGAATCGAGCTTCGTCTTTTTGCCGCTGCCGGGGGACAGCCTGGTGCTGCTGGCCGGTGGTCTGGTGGGCATGGGAGTGCTCGGGCCCGAAGTGGTGTTCCTCTATCTGCCCCTGGCCGCCGGCATCGGCAGCGTGATGGCGTATTGGCAGGGCCATGCGCTCCATGGCACCCGCTTCATGGGCCAGGTGGAGCGGGTGATCCCGGAAGGCAGCCTGCCCCGCGCCTCCCGGCTGCTCGATCGCTATGGCTTCTGGGCCATGTTCGTCTCCCGTTTCATCCCCTTCGTCAGGGTGCTGACGCCCATGCTGATGGGGATCTCCCGCCTGAACCTGCTGCGGGTGGCCATGAGCAGCTTTGCCAGCGCCTTCCTCTGGGCCCTGGCCCTCAGCATGGTCGGCAAGTTCATGATGGCGACGCCGCTGCTGGCTGACCACCATGAACTGCTGACCAAGTGCCTGCTGGTGACCTCCTTCGCCCTCTTCGTCATCGCCGTGGCCGCCATCGGCATGCGGCTGTTCAGGCGCTCGGCCAAGAGAGCGCGCTGAGTTGAGAGGGGGACGGGCCTGCCGCCCGTCCCTTCTCCCCGAGCCGTCAGGCGGCTCGCCCTGGTGGCGTAAAAATACAGGCCATTTGAGGCGGAAATCCTGATGCCTATCTGTTACACTTCGCGCCCGCCATTTTCCGGCTCATCTTCTGACGTCATGTCAGACCCAGCCGTCCTTGGCCCCAAGCCTCGCCGAGGCCGTGCCACACGCCGGCCCAGGCCACTTAAGCCAACTACAGCTCAGCTGGAACACAGGAACCCATTATGAGATTTGAATCGTTCGATTTTGCCCCCGAGATTTTGCGTGCCGTCTCAGAGTGCGGTTATCAGGAGATGACCCCTGTGCAACAGCAGGCGATCCCGACCATTCGCCGTGGCAGCGACGTGCTGGCCAGCGCCCAGACCGGGACCGGCAAGACGGCGGCCTTTGCGCTGCCCATACTGCAACGCCTGGTGGATAACCCGGCCCCGGCCCAGCCTTCCAACGCCCGGGTGCTGATCCTGACCCCGACCCGCGAGCTGGCCGCCCAGGTGGCGAGCAACATCAACGACTTCGCCAAGTATCTGGACATCAGCGTGCTGACTCTGGTCGGCGGTGGCAAGCAGGATGTGCAGGCCCGCAAACTCAAGGCGGGGGCGCACATCATAGTGGCGACCCCGGGCCGCCTGCTCGAGCACCTGACCGCCTGCAACCTCAGCCTCTCCGGTGTCGAGACCCTGGTGCTGGACGAAGCGGATCGCATCCTCGACATGGGCTTCAGCGCCGATGTGCAGCAGATCCTGCAGGCGGTGAGCAAGACCCGTCAGAACCTGCTGTTCTCCGCCACCTTCTCCGACGCCGTGAAGAAGCTGGCCAACCTGATGCTGGACAGACCGCAAATCATCAGCGTCAACAAGCAGAACTCCACCGCCGACACCGTCAGCCACACCGTCTATCCGGTGGAGCAGAAGCGCAAGCGCGAGCTGCTCTCCGAGCTCATCGGCAAGCAGAACTGGCAACAGGTGCTGGTGTTCGCCAGTACCCGCGAGAGTTGTGACGTGCTGGTGGAAGAGCTGAACCTCGACGGCATCAAGTCCGCCGTGGTCCATGGCGAGAAGGCCCAGGGCAGCCGTCGCCGCGCCCTGCGCGAGTTCATGGAAGGCAAGGTGCGGGTGCTGGTGGCCACCGAAGTGGCCGCCCGTGGTCTGGACATCCCGGATCTGCAGTACGTGGTCAACTACGATCTGCCCTTCCTGGCGGAAGATTACGTTCACCGCATCGGCCGTACCGGCCGTGCCGGCAAGAGCGGCATGGCCGTCTCCTTCGTCAGCCGCGAGGAGGAGCGCACCCTGCTGGAGATCGAGGCGCTGATCGGCCAGAAGATCCGCCGCATCATGGTGCCGGGCTACGAGGTGAGCAGCCGAGACGAGCTGATCAAGCAGTTGCAGGAGCGCCGCCGTTTCGGCAAGCGCCCGCAGCGGGAAGACAACGCCGCCGCCCAGGTGATGGCCGAGGCCAAGCTGCAGGGCCAGCGTCTCAAGCGTCTGGCGGCCGCCAAGAAGCCTCGCCAGTCGAAGTAAGCGGACAAGATGATGCAGGGGAGCCTTGGCTCCCGACTCAAGGCGCCGTTGGCGCCTTGATGCTGTTTACCGATCACCCAGAGGACGTGCGATGACCCCGCCAGTCAAGAACCCGCAAGATTACAATGAGGCCCTGCTCGACATGGCCACCCAGAGCCTGGCCGAGCTGGCCCGCACCGCAGAGCAGAAGGCGGGCAAGCGCACCCCGGCGCAAGAGAGCCATTTCCTCTGCACCTGGATGGCGGACTCCCTCAAGGAGAAACGCTTCTCCCGCCTGGTGATGGAGGACTTGAAAGCCTGGGTGCAGCTGGGTCGCACCCTGGGGGCCGGGGCCGATCTCAAGGGACTGCTGTCGCGCATCGTCTGCCAGTATGGCCGGGCCATGGCAGAGCCCGGGCAGTTGGGCGCCAGGCTCGCCACCCTGGTCGCCGAGCTGGAGAGCGCGGGTTGGCTGGTGTTTACCGACAGTGAACTGAGCGCCAGGCAGCGGCTGCTGAGCCAGGGCCAGTCCAGCCTGGTCATCTCCGCCAGCGAGTATCAGGGCCATATCGAGGGGGGAGAGCTGGTGAAGCCTCTTACCCTCTATGTGCGCGGGGATGAAAAACAGCTGGCCGAGGCGGCCTTCAAGCTGGGGCTGCTGCTGAGCCAGGGTGACAAGAAGAGCACCCTGGTCAAGCACCACAAGGCCTACCGGCTGGTGCCGGGCAATGCCCAGCCCGCCCTGGCGCTCCTGGCCGAAGGCTGAGCCTGATCTGAGCCCTGACGTTCATGCCTCTCTCATTACCCCGGCCCAGTGCCGGGGTTTTTGATGGCCGGCCGCCAGCGAAAATGGCGGCAGGGGGAGCTGACTCTGGTGCAGGATCCGCTGCGGCTCGCCGCCTGCACTATGAGGTGCCCTGGGGGAGGGGAGAGGCCGCGCCGAGCAGCCCCACAGTGCGGGCGGCGATGGCCAGATAACGAGGCGATGTGTCCTGCTCCCGCCAGCAGCAGTGCACCAGCTTGATCACATGGTCGTCCAGGCTCTCGATTGCCCGCGGCAGCACCTGCGCCCAATCCAGCCCGGTCGTATCCGGCCAGCGCTGGGACTGCAACCTTGGCGCCCCGACGGTGATGTAGGCGGCGGCCACCGCCTGCCACATCAGGCTCTGCCAGGGCGCTTTGAGCGCCGCTGGCAGGTGGCGCGCGACTATGGCGGCGGCCCGGCTGCCGGTCACCAGATGCAAGACGGTGAAGTTGCCGGTCTGCCAGTAGAGGGGCAGGGCGGCCTCGGCCAGCTGTGCCAGCATATCTTCCCCGTTATCGAGGCTTTGCGGCAGCGCGTTCGGCCAGCGGGGATCGGCCGCCACCTGCCGCAGGCGGGCGGTGATCCACTCTCCCTCCCAGCGCGACCCCTCCCAATGGGCCGCCAGCCCCGCCAGCAGGCGGGTGACGTCCCGGCAGGGGGCACCCGTTCCGGCGGGCAGGATCAGCGCCTTGCACTGCCAGGCGGCCAGCGCTGCCGCCTGCTCCCCCAGGTGGCCGTTTTCCAGCGCACAGGCGAAGCGAATAAGCGGATGAAAGGCGCCGCCTGCCGGGGAGAAACGCTGCGCCAGCAGCTCTTCGAAGCATGGCAGCCAGCCCTCTTCGGCGAATCGGGTCAGCAGTTGCTGGCGCAGTGCCACGAAGCGGGTCTCATCCTCTTCGCCCTGGTTGTTTTCCCCGGCGGGCAGGGCTTGAGTGGTCTGCCAGTGGGTAAAGAAGCGCTGCAACTGCCGGGGGCTGGCCCCCATCTCGTGCAGGGCGTGCAATGCCATGGGGCAGTGGTTGGTGGTGCCGCGACCATTGAGGGCAAAGGCTCGATTGGCATCGAGCAGATGATGAAGATCATGCATAATCATTTGACTCCTTTCATAAGGGGAGACAGGATTGTGCAAGTTAAAGCTAACTTGAGGTCAAGCGTGGCGATGGAACGCAAATGGCTGGCCATCGGCCAGATAGCCAAACGCTCGGGCGTCAAGGCCAGCGCCCTGCGCTTCTACGAGCAGAAGGGGCTGATCCAGAGCCTGCGCAGCGAAGGCGGCCAGCGGCTCTATCCGCAGGATGTGCTGCGGCGCATCGCCTTTATCCGGGTGGCGCAAGGGATGGGCCTCAGCCTCGACGAGATAGCGGCGGCCCTCAGCGGGTTGCCCGATGGCCGCACGCCGGATCGCGGCGACTGGGAGCGGATCGCCGGTCAGTGGCAAGTTCTGCTGGACAGCCGCATAGCCGCCCTGCAACTGATGAGACGCAAGCTCACGGCCTGCATCGGCTGTGGCTGTCTGTCGCTGGAGCACTGCGCCCTCTACAACCCTGAGGACAGGGCCGCCAGCCAGGGAAGCGGCCCTCGTTACTTGCTGGGGGATCTGCCCCCCGCCACCGATTGAACCGCGCAGGCCATGGGCAGTGCCGGGTCAGCCTGGATGACTTTCAAGGAGGAAACATGGATCTGGAACAACTCAAACGGGAGCTGGAGCGCTTTGGCGAACAACATGACGAGGCGCAGCCATCCCGGGGCTGCAAGATGCTCAACATCACCCGTGACACCGGCGAACTGCTGGCGCTGCTGGTGCAGACGAGGGGCGCGCAGGCGGTGCTTGAGATAGGGACTTCAAACGGTTACTCCACCCTCTGGCTGGCCGAAGCGGTGAAGAGACTGAATGGCCGGGTCACCACCATAGAGCGGGATGAGAATAAGATCTCTCTGGCAGAGGCCAACTTTCAGCGTGCGGGACTGAGCTCCTGGATCACCCTGCTGGCGGGGGAGGCCGGCAGCCTGTTCCCCGGCCTGCCGACGGCGGGTTATCAGCTCATCTTTCTGGACTCCGATCGCCAGCACTATCAGGGATGGTGGCCCGAAATACGGCGCCTGCTTGCCACTCGCGGCCTGCTGGTGGTGGACAATGCCATCTCCCATGAGAGCGAGATGAGGGACTGGATGGCGCAGGTGAGGCGCGATCCCGATTTTCTGACCTCGCTGGTGCCGGTGGGTAAGGGGGAGTTTCTGGTGGTGAGACGCTAGGGCGCATCACCGAGAGTCAGGCATAAAAAAACAGCCCCGCATTGGCGGAGCTGTCTGCTTGGGAAGACTCGGTCGGCAGCTTACACCGACAAATAGTCCATGATCCCCTCGGCGGCCTTGCGGCCCTCGTAGATGGCGGTCACCACCAGATCCGAGCCGCGCACTGCGTCGCCACCGGCGAACACCTTGGGGTTGCTGGTCTGGAAGGCATGTTCGGCCTGCTCGGGAGCCTTGATGCGATCCCGGCTGTCGAGCTCGATACCGTGATCACGCATCCAGGGCTGGGGGTTGGGCTGGAAGCCAAACGCCATCACCACGGCATCGGCGGCCAGCACCTGTTCGGAGCCCTCGACCACCACAGGATTGCGACGGCCGTTGGCATCCGGGGTGCCAAGCTCGGTGCTCACCACCTTGATGCCGCAGGTGCGGCCATGGGCATCGAGTTCGACCCCGACAGGCTGGAGGTTGAACATGAATTCCACCCCTTCCTCCTGTGCGTTCTTTACCTCCCGCTTGGAGCCCGGCATGTTCTCGGCATCGCGGCGGTAGGCGCAGATCACCCGATCGGCCCCCTGGCGGATGGCGGTGCGCACGCAGTCCATGGCGGTATCGCCGCCGCCCAGCACCACCACCTGCTTACCGGCGAAGTCGATGTAATCGCTCTGCGCCTTCTCGAAGCCCAGCAAGCGGTTCGCGTTGGAGATGAGGTAGGGCAGGGCGTCATAGACTCCCGGCGCCTCTTCGTTGGCAAAGCCACCCTTCATGTACTTGTAGGTGCCGACCCCGAGGAAGACCGCATCGAACTCGCCAAGGAGGTCGGCGAAGGTGACATCCTTGCCCACCTCGGTCTCGAGACGGAACTCCACCCCCATCCCCTCGAAGATCTCGCGACGGCGCTGCATCACCTCTTTTTCCAGCTTGAAGGAGGGGATGCCGAAGGTCAGCAGACCGCCGATCTCCGGGTACTTGTCGAACACCACCGGGGTGACGCCGTTGCGCGCCAGCACATCGGCACAGGCGAGGCCGGCGGGGCCGGCGCCGATGACGGCGACCCGCTTGCCGGTCTTCACCACCTTGGAGAGATCCGGGCGCCAGCCCATCTCGAACGCCTTGTCGGTGATGTATTTTTCGATGTTGCCTATGGTCACGGCGCCGAATCTGTCGTTCAGGGTGCAGGCACCCTCACAGAGTCTGTCTTGCGGGCAGACGCGACCGCACACCTCCGGCAGGCTGTTGGTCTGGTGGGAGAGCTCCACCGCCTCCAGGATGCGCCCCTCGTTGGCCAGTTTCAGCCAGTTGGGGATGTAGTTGTGCACCGGGCACTTCCACTCGCAATAGGGGTTGCCGCAGTCGAGGCAGCGATCCGCCTGCATGCCGACCTGGGCCTGGTTGAAGGGCTCGTAGATCTCCACGAACTGGATCTTGCGGATCTTGAGCGGCTTCTTGGGCGGGTCGACCCGCTGGACATCGATAAACTGGAATACGTTCTGGCTCATAGGGTTCCCTCCTTATTGCGCCTGGATTCTGAGTTCTGCACTAGAGCGGCTGGTGTGACCAAGCAGGGACTTGACGTCGCTGGACTTGGGCTTGATCAGCCTGAACTTGGGCACATAGGAGTCGAAGTTGGCCAGGATCTCCTCGGCGCGCGAGCTGCCTGTCTCGTTGAGGTGCGCCGTGATGATGCCGCGCAGGTGCTCCTGGTGGATGGCAAGGTCAGCCACGTCCAGCAGTTCTACCAGCTCGGGGTTGGTACGCTTGGCAAAGTTGCCGCACTCGTCCAGCACGTAGGCAAAGCCCCCAGTCATGCCGGCCGCGAAGTTGACGCCAGTGGTACCGAGTATGGTCACAATACCGCCTGTCATGTATTCACAGCCGTTGTCGCCAATCCCCTCGACGACCGCGAGGGCCCCGGAGTTGCGCACCGCGAAGCGCTCGCCCGCGGTGCCGGCGGCGTAGAGCTTGCCGCCGGTGGCGCCATAGAGGCAGGTGTTGCCTATGATGGCCGCCTCGTGGGACTTGAACGCCACGCCGACGTGGGGTTTGACCACCAGCTTGCCGCCTGTCATCCCCTTGCCCACGTAGTCGTTGGCATCACCCGTGAGTATCATCTCGAGGCCGCCGGCGTTCCAGACGCCGAAGCTCTGGCCTGCGGTGCCGTTGAAGTGCACCTTGACCGGATCGGCCGCCATGCCCTGGTTGCCGTGGCGTTTGACTATCTCGCCGGAGAGGCGCGCACCCACCGAGCGGTCTGTGTTGCGGATGTCGTAGCGGAACTCGCCGCCACTCATGTTTTCTACCGCCTCCAGCAGGTCGTCCACCATCTTGAGGTTCAAGGGCCCCTTGTCAAAGGTGGGGTTGTGCTGCTGGCTGAACAGGCTGGAGCCTGCCGGTGCCACCGGGCTTGCCAGAATACCGGACAAGTCCAGCTTGGCCTGACGGGCGGTGAGGCCGGGCAGGGCTTCCAGCAGATCGGTACGACCGATGAGGTCGGTCAGCTGGGTGACGCCGAGCTCTGCCATCAGCTCGCGGGTCTCTTCGGCGATGAACTTGAAGTAGTTCATCACCATCTCCGGCAGGCCGGTGAAGTGCTCGCGGCGCAGCTTCTCATCCTGGGTGGCGACGCCGGTGGCGCAGTTGTTCAGGTGGCAGATGCGCAGGTATTTGCAGCCGAGCGCCACCATGGGGCCGGTGCCAAAACCAAAGCTCTCGGCGCCGAGGATGGCCGCCTTGATGATGTCGAGGCCGGTCTTGAGACCGCCATCCACCTGCAGGCGCACCTTGTGGCGCAGGCCGTTGGCCACCAGGGCCTGCTGGGTCTCGGCCAGCCCCAGCTCCCAGGGGGAGCCGGCGTACTTGACCGAGGTGAGGGGGCTTGCACCTGTGCCGCCGTCGTAGCCGGAGACGGTGATGAAGTCCGCATAGGCCTTGGCCACGCCGCAGGCGATGGTGCCGACGCCGGGCTCGGAAACCAGTTTCACCGACACCAGGCAGTCCGGGTTGATCTGCTTGATGTCGAAGATGAGCTGGGCCAGATCCTCGATGGAGTAGATGTCGTGGTGGGGCGGCGGGGAGATCAGGGTCACGCCGGGCACGGAATAGCGCAGCTTGGCTATCTGGGCCGTCACCTTGTCACCGGGCAGCTGGCCACCCTCGCCGGGCTTGGCGCCCTGGGCCACCTTGATCTGTACCACGTCCGCGTTCATCAGGTAGTGGGGGGTGACGCCAAAGCGCCCCGAGGCCACCTGCTTGATGCGGGAATTCTTCTCGGTGCCGAAGCGCTTGGGATCTTCACCGCCTTCGCCCGAGTTGCTCTGACCGCCGAGGCGGTTCATGGCCACCGCCAGCGCCTCGTGGGCCTCGGGGCCGAGGGCACCGATGGACATGGCGGCGGAGTCGAAGCGGGGGAACAGCTTGACCGCAGGCTCAACCTGCTCCAACGCCACCGGGTTGTCGACCTTCTTCAGGGCGAGCAGATCGCGCAAGGTGGCGACGGGGCGCTCGTTCACCAGGCGGGCGTACTCCTTGTAATCGGCATAGTTGCCGGAGCGCACCGCCACCTGCAGGGTCTGCACCACATCCGGGTTGTAGGTATGGTACTCGCCGCCGTGGACGAATTTCAGCAGCCCGCCCTGGGTCAGCGGCTTGCGACCGAGCCAGGCCTGGCGCGCCAGATTGACCTGATCCTGCTGGATGTCGGTGAAATCGGCCCCCTGGATGCGGCTGGAGACGCCGCGGAAGCAGAGCTCGACCACGGCGCTGGACAGCCCCACGGCTTCGAACAGCTGGGAGCAGCGGTAGCTCGCCACAGTGCTGATGCCCATCTTGGACATCACCTTGTAGAGCCCCTTGTTGATACCGTTGCGGTAGTTGAGCATGGCCTGGCGCAGGCTCATCTTCAGCACCCCTTCCTCGACCTGTTTGGCCAGGGTCTCGTAGGCGAGATAGGGGTAGATGGCGGTGGCGCCAAAGCCCAGCAGCACGGCGAAGTGGTGCGGGTCGCGCACACTCGCTGTCTCCACCAGGATATTGGCGTCACAGCGCAGGTTGCTGTCCACCAGGGTGCGCTGCACTGCCCCCACCGCCATGGCGGCCGGGATGGGCAGAGTGTCGGCACTGATGTCCCGATCAGACAGCACCAGCAGCACTGTGCCATTGCGCGCCTTCTCGGCCGCGTCGGCACAGAGCCGCTCCAGGGCCGCCTGCAGCCCCTCTTCGGGCTGGTAGTTGAGGCTCAGCACTGCGTGACGGTAGTGCTCCCCTTCCAGCGCCAGCAGCTGGTGGAAGTCGGAGTAGAGCAGGATAGGCGACTGGAACAGCACCCGGTGGGCGTGGCCGAAGGTCTCGTTGAAGACGTTCTGCTCGCGGCCGATACAGGTGGCCAGCGACATCACGTGGTTTTCCCGCAGCGGGTCTATGGGCGGGTTGGTCACCTGGGCGAACATCTGGCGGAAGTAGTCGTACAGGGTACGCTGGCTGGAGGAGAGCACCGCCATCGGGGTGTCATCCCCCATGGAGCCCACCGCTTCCTGGCCGTTTTCACCCAGTACCCGGATGATCTGATCCAGCTCCTCATAGGAGTAGCCGAACAGCTTCTGATAGGTTTTCAGCTGATCGTCGGAGAACTCGCGGGCGCCGGTGCTGGCGTCATCCATCTGCTCGAACGGCACCAGCCGCTTGCAGTGCTTGTCCATCCACTGTTTGTAGGTGTGACGGCTCTTGAGATCGTCATCGATCTCGAAGCTGGTCCAGATCTTGCCGTTGCTGGTATCCACTACGAACAGCTCGCCCGGGCCGACCCGGCCCTTCTCCAGCACTTCGTCCGGGGTGTAGTCCCAGGTGCCGACCTCGGACGCGAGGGTGATGAACTTGTCCTTGGTGATGACGTAGCGGGCCGGACGCAGGCCGTTTCTGTCGAGCGCGCAGGTGGCGTAGCGACCGTCGGTCATGACGATGCCGGCCGGGCCATCCCAGGGCTCCATGTGCATGGAGTTGAAGTCGTAGAAGGCGCGCAGGTCGTCATCCATGTTCGGGTGCTTCTGCCACGCAGGCGGGATCAACAGGCGCATGGCGCGGAACAGGTCCATGCCGCCGGCCAAGAAGAGATCCAGCATGTTGTCGAGGCTGGAAGAATCCGATCCCGTGGTGTTGACGAAGGGGGCTGCCTCCTGCAGATCCGGGATCAGCGGGGTGGCGAACTTGTAGCTGCGCGCCTTGGCCCACTGGCGGTTGCCGGCGATGGTGTTGATCTCGCCGTTGTGGGCCAGATAGCGGAACGGCTGCGCCAGCGGCCAGCGCGGGCTGGTGTTGGTGGAGAAACGCTGGTGGAACACGCAGATGGCGGCCTGCATGCGGATGTCGGCGAGATCCAGATAGAAGCGCGGCAAATCCACCGGCATGCACAGTCCTTTATAGACGGTGACCAGGTTGGAGAGGCTGACCACATAGAAGTAGTCGTCGCTGATGCGTTTCTCGATGCGGCGACGCACTATATAGAGGCGGCGCTCGAGATCCTTGTCGACCCAGCCGGGAGGCGCGTTGACAAAGACCTGTTCAATGCTTGGCAGGGACGCCTTGGCGATGGGACCGAGCACATTGGTATCGATGGGCACCTTGCGCCAACCGACCAGACTCAGGGTCTCTCTTTCCAGCTCCTCGTCGATGATGTCGCGGGTCTGCTGGGCCAATACGGGGTCCGGGTTGAGGAACAGCATACCCACCGCGTAGTTGCGGCCCAGGTGCCATCCCTTCTCTTCGGCGACAGCGCGATAGAAGCTGTCCGGTTTTTGCAGCAGCAGACCACAGCCATCGCCGGTCTTGCCGTCGGCGGAGATGCCGCCGCGGTGCTGCATGCGAGCCAAGGCTGACATCGCGAGACGGACAAGCTTGTGGCTGGCTTCCCCTTCCATGTGGGCCAACAGGCCGAAGCCACAGTTATCCCTCTCCAGCTTTGGATCATATAGTGACATTGCATTTCTCCCTTGCTCGGCCTTCCATCGCACTGTCATCAACAGATTGCATAAATTGCGATTGGCTCTTGTGGTTCCGTCCGCCTGAGGTGGCGAATCTCCAAACTAATGGGATTTTCGAGCAAGGTCAATTGGACATCCCGCTTGTTTGCAATGTTACACCGCCATAACAAAATGCGGGTTTCAGAGACTCCATTCGGTTTTTCATATATAAAAATCTATTAAGATAATTTTCTTTAGTTTATTGAACTGGAAATGGTGGTTTTGGTGGTTGACTGCTTCGCGTCACCTGACTGTAGTAATTTTACCAATCCATTCCGTCGGGGGTGGGCGGGGATCACATTTCAGAATCCTGAGCCTTGCATTTATCCGGATGCGGGCTAAGCGAGATTTTTGCAGTGCTAACAGCCGGTTAGAGAGGGGTAATTGCTCCACTGCTCCCTCTTTGCCGAAGGCTTGTGGTTTCCAAAAGTAACCTTAAAACCCTGTCTGTGGGTATTTATCGCACGCAATGTGAATATTTATATGGTTTTTGGGGGCGGGGCGGCTTGATCCAGCTCAGCCTGGGGGCGGGCCTCTGCCAGTACAATGACAGCTCATATCGGAGGTGTCATGCAGTTACACGAACTCATCAATACATTCGGCCAGGATCTCAAGCAGCGTCATGGCCAGAAGATCCACAAACTCTCCATCCACGGCGCCTTCACCTGCCCGAATCGGGACGGCACCCTGGGCCGCGGCGGCTGCACCTTCTGCAATGTCTCCTCGTTTGCCGACGAATCGACCCAGCAGCTTTCTGTCGTGCAACAACTGCTGGCACGCCGGGACGAAGTGACCCGCGCCAAACGCTATCTCGCCTACTTTCAGGCCTATACCAGCACCTATGCCGAGGTGGAATACCTGCAACGCATGTATGAGGAGGCGTTGTCGGTCAGCGACATGGTGGGGCTCTGTGTCGGGACCCGGCCCGACTGCGTGC
Source organism: Aeromonas genomosp. paramedia (assembly GCF_023093515.1). Lineage (NCBI taxonomy): Bacteria > Pseudomonadati > Pseudomonadota > Gammaproteobacteria > Aeromonadales > Aeromonadaceae > Aeromonas > Aeromonas genomosp. paramedia. The sequence continues at coordinate 11,014 of NZ_JAAROG010000014.1, read as the reverse complement.
CGGATGCGGTGCTGGATCTGCTGGCGGGTTATCAGGCCCGTGGCTACGAGGTGTGGCTGGAGCTGGGGCTGCAGAGCGCCCATGACAAGACGCTGCAGCGCATCAACCGGGGCCACGGCTACGCCGCCTATGCCGATGCGGTCGAGCGGGCCCATAGGCGCGGCATCAAGGTCTGTGCCCATCTGATCGTTGGCCTGCCCGGCGAGGTGCCCATGGATAGCCTTGAAACCCTGCATCGCATCGTTGCGACCGGGGTCGAGGGGATCAAGCTGCATCCGCTCCACGTGGTGGAAGGGAGCACCCTTGGCAAGGCGTGGCAGGCAGGGCGGCTGGAGGTGCTGACCCTGGAACAGTATGTGGAGGCGGCGGTGGCCATGATCCAGCACACGCCCCCCGAGGTGGTCTATCACCGCATCTCGGCGTCGGCGCGCCGTCCAACCCTGCTGGCTCCAGCCTGGTGCGAGAATCGCTGGACCGCCATGACCGAGATCGCCGCTGAGCTGACTCGTTCAGGCCCCCAGGGGCATGCCCTGGGCCGACCCTTCTCGCTCGCTCCTTTTAATGAGTGACGACTCTAATTTCATTAAAAAAACAGAGGGTTATTAGATGAAATTCAGTCTTTGCAGTATAGTTTCGTTCAAGTCGCCTTGATAAGATGGTCGGCTTGAAAAAGATATTGTTATCAATAACTCTTTAGTAATTAATGGACCGGGCAGGACATCTCGCACTCCTTGCCGTCATCAGATGACGTGCGTGGCTCCTCTATCCCCGGCTTGACGATGTGTGAGTCTGGCGATGGCATTCGATGCCACTGCCCAGTGCGCTAATTGGGTTGTCGGTTCGCGATGATGGGATCTGCTCTGCATTCACAGGTCGCCACCAGGTTCCGGGTGATGATTTCCCTGCGACAACCGTCTGAATCATGTTTTGACAGGATGCTATGCAAGCAGAAACCAGCCATATAGATGAACTATTGGAATGCCTGGTCTTTTTGACCCGTTTTTATGGCGTACCCAATAGTCAGGATGCCCTCACCACGGGCTTGCCACTGGTCTCGGGCCGTCTGAGTACGGCGCTCTTCAGCCGCGCAGCCGAGCGTGGCGGTTTGTCCGCCCGTGAGGTGATCCAGCCACTCGAAAACATCTCTCCCCTGCTGCTGCCCTGCGTCTTGCAGACGCGGCAGGGCGGCGCCTGCATCCTGCTGGAGTGGAACAAGGAGAGGAGCCAGGCCAAGGTCATCTTCCCCCAGGCCGGTGATGCGGCGCAGTGGGTCAGCACTGCCCAGCTGGGTGACGAGTACAACGGCCGGCTGTTCTTCGTCAAGAAGCAGTTCAAGTTCGATGAACGTTCCCCCAAGGTGCTGGAGACCCGGGATGGTCACTGGTTCTGGAGCACGCTGTTTGAATCCCGTGGCATCTATCGCGATGTGCTGATTGCCTCCATCCTCATCAACCTCTTTGCGGTGGCCAGCCCCCTGTTCACCATGAATGTCTACGACAAGATCGTGCCCAACCTGGCGTTCGACTCCCTCTGGGTGCTGGCGGTCGGGGCCATGGTAGTGTTCACCTTTGACTTCGTGATGCGCCAGTTGCGCAGCTACTTCATCGACATTGCCGGCAAGAAATCGGACGTGCTGCTGTCAGCCAAGATCTTTGCCAAGGTGATGGGGATGAAGATGGAGTCCCGCCCGGCCTCGACGGGGGCGTTCGCCAAGCATCTGCAGGAGTTTGAATCGGTGCGGGAGTTCTTCACCTCCGCCACCGTATCGACCCTGATTGATCTGCCGTTTGCGGTGTTCTTCCTCTTCATCATCTGGCTGTTTGCCGGCGTCATGGTGGTGGTGCCCATCGTCGCCATGCTGATCCTGGTGGCCTACAGCTTCTATATCCAGGCACCGCTCAAGCAGTCCATCGAGGAGGGCTCCCGTCTGGCCTCCCAGAAGAACGCCAACCTGATCGAAAGCATCTCCGGCCTTGAGACCGTCAAGATCTTCGGCGCCGAGAGCATGTTCCAGCACCGCTGGGAGCAGGCGGTGTCCCACATCTCTACCTGGGGCGTGCAGACCCGTCGCATCACCAATTCCATGTCTTCCCTGGCGAGCTACATCCAGCAGGTGGTGACCGTGGGGCTGGTGATTGTAGGTGTCTATCAGATATCGGAAGGGCTGGTGACCATGGGGGGCATGATCGCCGCCGTCATGTTGTCCAGCCGCGCCATCGCGCCCATGGTGCAGCTCTCCGTGCTGTCGACCCGCTACAACCAGGCCAAGTCCGCCCTGGAGATCCTGGAGAAGATCATGATGACACCGGGCGAGCAGGAGGAGGGCAAGCAGTACATTCACCACCCCATCATCCAGGGCCGCATCGAGTTCGAAAACGTCTCCTTCAAATATCCGGGCATGGAAAGCAGCACCCTGCACAACATCAACCTGCGCATCGAGCCGGGCGAAAAGGTCGCCATCATAGGACGGATCGGCGCGGGTAAAACCACGCTGGAAAAGTTGCTGATGGGGCTCTACCGACCGACAGACGGTCTGGTGCGCCTCGATGGCTTCGAGCTGGATCAGCTGCCACCGGCCGCCATTCGCCGCAACATCGGCTGTGTGCCGCAGGATGTGACCCTCTTCTTTGGCTCGGTGCGGGACAACATCATGCTGGGCAACCCGCTGGTGGATGATGCCCGGGTCGTGCGCGCCGCCAAGCGGGCCGGCGTTACCAACTTTACCAATCGGGATCCCAATGGGCTGGACCGGCAGATAGGCGAGGGCGGGCGTCAGCTATCAGGTGGTCAGCGTCAGGCCATTTTGCTGGCCCGTGCCCTGCTCAACGATCCGCCCATCCTGGTGATGGATGAGCCAACGTCCAACATGGACAACCAGTCAGAGATGCATGTGAAGCAGGAGCTGGCCAGGCTGGGGCCTGAAACCACGCTGATCCTCATCACCCACAAGACGTCCATGCTGGATGTGGCCTCCCGGGTCATCGTCGTGGAGCAGGGGAAGATAGTGGCTGACGGCCCCAAGGAGACGGTGCTGCAACAACTGAAGGAAGGCAAGGTGCGGGTACAGGAGACGGCCAATGGCTAACAACTGGTTCAAGAAAACGGCACCAGACACAGTGTTGCCCGCCTCCGAGCACCTCGAGTATGTCGACGACGGTGCCGCCGCCGTCTTGCTGAGCACGCCAACCCGCGCCAAGGTGCTGCTCTGGGCCTGCTTCCTGTTCTTCATGAGTGCCATCATCTGGGCCGCCTGGGCCGAGCTTGACGAGGTCACCGTCGGTCAGGGCAAGGTCATTCCATCTCGCCAGCTGCAGGTGATCCAGAACCTGGAAGGGGGGATCGTCAAGGAGATCTTCGTCAAGGAGGGGGACATAGTCGAAAAGGGGCAGCCTCTGCTGCGCATAGACGATACCCGCTTCAAGTCGGATTTTCGCGAGCGTGAACAGGAGCTGGTGATCCTCAAGGGCGACATCGCCCGTCTGCGTGCCGAGATCCGCAGTGTGGTGGTCAAGAGAGAACCCAACCTCGGCTGGCGTGAGCAGGTGGTCATCGACAAGCAGCCCATCGACTTCCCCGAAGGGTTCGAGAACGTCTTTGCGGAATACGTGGCCCGTGAAAAGTCGGTTCAGGACGAGCGGCTCAACAACCTGAACAACCAGCTCTACATACTCGGCCAGCAGATCGAGCAGAAGGAGCAGGAGACCATAGAGCTCAATGCCAAGATAAGGACAGTGAGCCGCAGCGTGGATCTGGCCCGTCAGGAGCTGAACATCAGCCGGCCTCTCGCAAAAGAGGGTATAGTTCCTCAAGTGGAGCTAATTAAACTGGAACGACAGGTCAACGAGATGCAGGGCGAGCTGGAAGCCAACCGCCTGCTCATCCCCAAACTCAACTCGGTGCTGCGGGAGACCATCTCCAAGCGCAATGACATCGCCTTGAAGTTCAGAGCGGACTCCCAGACCGAGCTTAATGAACGCCAGGGCAAGCTGAGTCAATTGTCCGAGGGCCAGGTCGGTCTGCGGGACAGGGTCGATCGGACCAGCGTGATAGCGCCTCTCAAGGGCACCATCAAGAAGCTCAAGATCAATACCCTGGGGGGGGTCGTGCAGCCGGGCATGGATCTGATGGAAATCGTGCCGCTGGAGGATACCCTGCTGGTGGAAGCCAAGGTTTCCCCCAAAGACATCGCCTTCCTGCGACCCGGACTGGAGGCCGTGGTCAAGATAACTGCTTATGATTTCACTGTTTATGGAGGTTTACATGGCAAGGTTGAGCAGATAAGCGCCGACTCGATCCAGGATGAGGAGGGCAACTCCTTCTATCTGGTTCGGGTGCGTACCGAGAAGAGTTATCTGGGCGATGAGCTTAACGCACTTCCCATCATCCCCGGTATGTTAGCCAGTGCAGATATTATTACTGGTAAAAAAAGTGTCCTAGACTACTTGCTCAAGCCCATCCTGCGGGCTAAGCAGTCGGCACTGAGAGAACGATAAGCCAACAATCTAAAAACAACATGACTGGAGATACCATGAAGAAGACGATTGTTGCCATGCTGGTTAGTGGCACCATACTGTTCCCGGGCCTGAGCCAGGCACAGACACTGGAACAGTCAGTGGCACAGTCACTGGCTACCCATCCGAAAATCAAGGAAGCTTTTGATCTCTATCAGGCACGACTGTACCAGCATGATGGAGCCAAGGGCGGCTACTATCCCACCATCGATCTGCGTGGCGGCGTTGGCTACGAGAAGACCGACAGCCCCTCGACCCGTGCGGCGCCCGCCAACTCGCAGACGATCGATGATTCCATGACTCGTAAGGAAGCCGGGATCAGCCTGCGCCAGATGCTGTTTGATGGCTTCGATGTCAGCAGCAACGTGGCCCGGACCGATGCTGCCGCCCAGGCCCAGCGTCTGGCCATGATCTCCGAGGCGGAGAACACTGCCCTGCGGGTGGCCGAGGTGTACCTCAACATGCTGCGCCAGCAGGAGATCCTGGAGCTGTCCAAGCAGAACCTGGAAACTCACGAGCAGATCCGCAGTGACATCCAGAAACGGACAGACTCAGGTTTGGGTTCGACGGCGGACCAGACCCAGATCGATGGTCGTGTGGCTCGTGCCTACTCCAACCAGGCGGCCGCGGAGAACAACTATCGGGATGCCGAGAGCGAGTTCATCCGGGTCGTGAATGAGGTGCCCAAGGATCTGGTACAACCGGCCCCCAACAGCCAGTTGATCCCCGCCACCCTGGAGGACGCGCTGAAGACGGCCACCGAGGTTCACCCGACCCTGCTCTCCTCCCTGCAAGACATCGAAGAGGCCAAGTATCAGCATGAAGGCTCCAAGTCCGGGTTCTACCCGAACGTGGCCTTCGAGGTGGATCAGAACTGGAACGAGGACATCGATGCGGTCAAGGGACGCAACGACGATCTCACCGCCATGGTCCGGATGCGCTACAACCTGTTCCGTGGCGGCTCCGATCTGGCTGAAAGCAAGGCCACCTCAGCACTCTATTCCCAGGCAAAAGACATTCACCTGAATGCCTTCCGTCAGGTGGAAGAGGGGACCCGTCTCGCCTGGAATGCCAAGGAGTCGCTGGCCAAGCAGAAAGTCTTCCTGAAAGAGCACGTGGATGCCAGCTACGACACCGTACAGGCGTACAAGAAGCAGTTTGGTCTGGGACAACGGACCTTGCTGGACGTGCTGAACACGGAGAACGAACTGTTCGAGGCTCGCCGCAGCTACATCACGGCCGAGTATGATGCCCTGCTGGCGGATTACCGTATCCTCAATGCCACCGGGGGACTGCTCAATGCCATGAATGTACAGCAGCCCGCTGACTGGCAGGCCAACAACAACTGATGGTCATCGTGCTGATGCCATATCAGTCAGAAGAAATGGCTGCAGCTTGCTGCAGTCATTCTTTTATGCGTTTGGCTCTCAACTGAAGATTGCAATGGCATGCCGCAGGGGAAACATGTGACATCGTGGTGCAAGGCTGGGAGCCGCGGGCTCTTCTGGCCAGCATGGCTCATCCGCCCCGTGCAGCGTTGGCGGCTCCAGCTGTTGTGGCTGGTGCTGCTGTCTATCCCTCTGTTGCTCAGCGCCAGCCAGCCCTTGTCGTCGGAAGATCTGAAGCTGGTCAAGCGGGCGGAGGAGACCTACGGCCCTCGTGCAGGCAAGCGGGTCACCAGCTGGCGCACGCTGGCCATGCAGAACCGGGCTGCGGGTCTGACGGAACGGCAGAAACTGGAGAAAGTGAACCAGTTTTTCAATCAGATGCGGTTTATCGATGACATCAAGCTGTGGCACAAGAAGGATTACTGGGCGACCCCGCTGGAGTTTTTGGGTGCGGCTGGCGGAGATTGTGAAGACTTCAGCATTTCCAAATACTTTACGCTGCTGGAACTTGGCATTCCGGATGAAAAAATGCGGATGGTATATGTCAAGGCATTGGATTATAACCAGTTTCATATGGTTGTTGCCTATTATGAGACGCCAGCATCAGTGCCTCTCATTCTGGACAACCTTGTCGGCGCCATTCGCCCGGCCAGTCAGCGGGCGGATCTGGTGCCAATTTACAGCTTTAACGGTAGTCACTTGTGGTTGATGAAGGCGCGTGGTCAAGGGGAACTGGCCGGGCAATCATCCCGCTTGGGATTATGGACTGACTTACGCAATCGCATGACTTCAGGGCGATTGGCTCGGCCTGTGGTGAATTTGGATGATTAACCTATGACGCTCTACAGACAACTATTGGCAACCATGCTGTTACTGTTCGGATTGCTGTTTGCCGCCACCTATTGGGTACAGTTCAATTCGACCCGCAACTATCTGGCACAGCAGCAGGAGACCACAGTCATCAACACCTCCACCGCCCTGGGTCTGGCGTTGACGCCTTATCTGGAGAACGGGGACAAGGTGAGTGCCGAATCCGTCATGAAGGCCGTGTTCGACGGTGGCTACTATCGGCTGGTCCGCCTCGATCTGCTGGCTTCCAAGGATGTCATCGAGTTGGAAAACAGCAGCGACATTCAGGGGGTGCCGCAGTGGTTTATCAGGCTGGGCCTCTTCCCTGAGGTATCCAACGAATCCATTCTGACCTCGGGTTGGCTGCAACTGGGCAAGCTGAAGATAGTGGGCCATCCGGGACAGGCCTACTACGAGCTCTGGAAGGGGATGAGCGAGTTGGCGACCTGGTTCCTGGTGGGCTTCCTGATCACCACCATACTGCTGATGCGGGCACTCAACTACCTGCTCAAACCGCTCAAGCTCATCTGCGAGCAGGCGGTCGAGATAGAGCTGCACCACTTCGGGCACGCCATTCCCGAGCCCAAGAGCCGCGAGTTGAAACAGGTGGTGCAGGCCATCAACACCCTCTCGAGCAAGCTGGCGGTGCAGTTCAAGGAGCAGGCCGATGAAGCCGAAAACCTGCGCGCCCGCGTCTATGTGGATGCGGTATCCGGGCTCGGCAACCGCTCCTACTTCGTGGGGCAGGTCAATGCCTGGATCGCCGAGGCGGGACAGGGGGGCGTCATGCTGGTGGCCGTCGACATGCTGGATGATCTCTATCGTGAGGAGGGCTATGCCGCGCGGGACAACATGGTCAAGTCCATCGCCCAGGTGCTCAGGGAGTTGCTGGACGGCTGGGATGGTGCGGCGCTGTCCCGGATCTCGGCCACCGAATATGCCCTGCTCTGTCCTACTGATGATCTGTCGCAGCTCAAGGATCTGGCGGAGCTTATCAATAGCCGTATCGCCGATCTGGTGGTCAATCCCATGGGTGAGAGCGGTGCGCTCTCGGTCGTCGGGATCGCCGGCCGTGATGGCGATGATGATCTCTCCGCCCTGCTGACCAAGGCGGACAATGCGCTGGGCAAGGCGCGCAACGAGCGGCGGGGTGCCGTCGTCATGGAAGGGGGCTCGGATCAGGGATTGATGGGGCGTCTGGCCTGGCGTGATCTGGTACAGGATGCAATGGCCCGAAACCTGTGGCGCTTCAAGGCGCAGCCTGCCTACCGCTTCGATGATGGCACGCGCCTGCATGCGGAGCTGTTTGCTTCCATCTCGCGCGATGGGACCGACTATTTCGCCGGCCAGTTCTTGCCCGCCATAGAGCAGTTCCAGATGGGCGCCGAGTTTGACAAGGCCGTACTGGAAGCCTGCGTGCCCTTGTTCAGGCAGCAACCCGAGCTGGTGCTGGCGGTCAACATCACCGCAGGGTCGCTTTGCTCGGATGAGTTCCTGACCTGGCTGAGAGGCTATCTGGCCGTGAACGGCGAGTTGAAGGAGAGGCTGCTGTTCGAGATCCCTGAGGCCGCCATCATGAAACACAAGCAGCATGTGACCAACCTGGTCGACGTGCTGCGAGAGCAAGGCTTCCTGTGGGGGGTCGATCACTATGGTCGCCACTTCCAGTCCCTGGGGTATCTCGAGGAGCTGGCTCCTGCCTACGTCAAGGTGGATCATGGCTATACCAGCCAGGTCATGGAGCCGGGCGCCGATACCTCCTTCCTGGCTGCGGTCTGCCGGGCAGCCCACAATGCGGGTGTCACGACCATCGCCACCCGAGTGGAAGGTCAGCAGCAGGTCGAGGTGCTGGCCAACCTGCACATAGACGGTTACCAGGGCTTCGTTCATCCGGCATTCCCACTGCCGTGAATCAGGCAATCATATTGAAAGGGGCCCCAATGGGGCCCTTTTTTATATCCATTTAGAATATATGAAGGTGCTTTTCTGCGATGGAGATACAGAAAGCCTGAAAGACGAGTTGTTAGTTTATTGATTTATCTGTGTAAAAAATATCCATTCGATTCGCTGCATCGGATGAAGCCAAACAGATTCAATGTTGTACATTTTTGCAACTGAAGCCCGATGAACGCGCATCTAGAGTGTAGGCATCAAGATCTGTCACCCTGGAGCAATGGATATGCGCACCCAAATCATCGACAAAACCGTCGTCGTCTCTTCCGTGGAAGGCAATGTTCAGATCCTGCTTGCCGATGGCAGCAGCCGTCCTCTCCAGCCTGGCGAGATATTGCAACCGGGCGCCAAGCTCAATATTGCCGACGATGCGAAATTGATGTTGGCACCCTACGATGACAACCCCGGACAGGCCGCAGCCACCCCTGCCGAGACAGATACACCGGCCGAAGGGCAACCCTCATCATCGGTCGAGAACAGCAACCTCCCTCCAGAAATTGCGGCCTTGCAAGAATCCATCCTGCAAGGGGTCGACCCGACCAAGAACTTTGAAGCCGCCGCAGCCGGCGGGGCGCCTGCCGCAGGTGGGGGTGGCGGCATCGGCGGGGTAGCGGGGGCCAGTGGCAACGGCGGCTTTGTCGTCATCGATCGTATCGGTGATGCAACCATAGCCGAGGCCGGATTCGATACCAGTTATGATGCCTTGCTCGATCAGAATGTGCTGCAGGAAGACGATCTCCTGCCAGAGAATGAGCTCGATGATCTGGATGAATCTGAAGTCACCCAGGAAGACCAAGCCATCAGTGGCAACCTGCTGATCAACAGCAGCAACTCGGATGGTCCTCAAGACACATCCATTGTTTCCTATAGCTGGGGCAGCAACATCGGCATTCTGGCCGGTGTCGAGAGCTCATTGGAGGGGATAGGCACCCTCATCATCAATGCCGACGGCTCCTACACCTTCACTCCGGCACTCAACTACACAGGCCCTGTGCCGCCGGCCAACTACATAGTGACCGATGGCGACGACACCAATAACTCCATTCTGACCATCACCATTACCCCCACGGATGAGACAGTCTCCTTGGGCGGGCTGCAGGTCGAAGGGGGCGAGCTTGTTCTGAGTGAAACCGCATTGGCCGATGGCAGCAGCCCGAATGCTGCAGGCCTGACCAAGAGCGGCGCCTTCACCTTCAATGCGGCAGATGGCATCCAGAGCCTGGCTCTGGGTGGCGTGGTACTCATCAGTAACGGCCAGGTCATCAGTAGCTTCCCGCAGGCGATCCCGAGCCCTCTGGGCAATCAACTGTTGGTGACAGGCATCAGTTACAACCCGGTGACAGGCGCTGGCACTGTGACTTACAGCTACACCCTGAGCGATAACGAGGCTCACACTCAGCCTGCCAATGACACTGCCCTGACCGAAAGTTTCAACGTCGCGCTGACGGACAGCGACGGTGACAGCACCAGCGCCAGTCTGGATGTGGTGATACTTGATGACGTGCCCAGCGTGAGCCTGCTCCCTGGGGCCGGTGAGCTGGGTGTGGTCAGCGTGGACGAGAGCTTGCCTGCCTTGGGTGGTGCAGGCAGCGATGGCATAGGCAGTGCAACCCTGGCGGCAGCCGTGGTGCAAGCCCAGTTCAGCCATGCGTTCGGTGCGGATGGTGCGGGCAGCATCGGCTACAATCTGACCCTCACTGGCAGCAATGTGGCGAGCGGCCTCTATGCGGTTGATCCGCTGGCCGCCAATGGCCAGGGCACTCAGATAGTGCTCAACCAGGTAGGCAATGTCATCACCGGCAGCGCCAACGGGGTGAGCTACTTCACCCTTACCATAGATCCGGCCACCGGTGCCGTGACCCTGAACCTGTTGGACAATATCTGGCAAGGTGATACCAGCAGCCATGATGACAGCGTCAGTCTGACCCTGAACAGCGGCGTGCTGACCCTGGTGCAGACCGTCACCGATGCCGACGGTGACAGTGTCAAGGCCAGCCTCGATCTGGGAGTCAGTGGGGTGTTCCGCTTCGAGGACGATGGCCCGGCTTCAGGCTTGGCCGTCGAGCTCCAACGTCCAGGCTTTATTGTGGTGGATGAGAGCCTGCCAGCCCTGGATGGGGCAGGCAGTGATGGTATTGCAAGCGCGGTGTTGAGTGGTGCCGCCGTACAGTCCCAATTTACTCATGCCTTTGGCGCAGACGGGGCGGGCAACATCGGCTACAACCTGGCCCTCACTGGCAGCAATGTGGCGAGCGGCCTCTATGCGGTTGATCCGCTGGCCGCCAATGGCCAGGGCGCGCAGATCCTGCTCAA